>JAGUYV010000248.1 GCA_020061125.1 bacterium
CGAATACGAGAGCGCAGCCATCCGCGCCGCGCAGGTTCTGGGCCTTCGCGCCGCGGGCGTGGACCTGCTCGAAACCGGCGCCGGGCCGCAGATCCTCGAGGTCAATTCCTCGCCCGGACTCAAGGGCATCGAACAGATTACGGGCGTGGACATTGCGGCCGCCATCATCTCGCATGTCGAGGAGCAGGCCGCGTTTCCGGATGTGGACATCCGCCAGCGCCTTACCCTCAAATCCGGCTATGCGGTGGCCGAACTGACCGTGGCCTCGAACTCGCCCCTGGCCAACACGACCGTATCGGCCGCGCAACTCAAGGACCGCGACATCCTGGTTCTGAACATTCTGCGCGGCAGCATCGCCATCCCTAATCCGCGCGGCAGCCAGAACATTCTTCCCGGCGACATTCTCGTGTGCTACGGAAGCACGCAATCGCTCAAGGAACTTATCCCCGCGGGCAGAAAATCGCGCGCCGGGAAGGCGGCGCCTCCAGCGGGTGCGAATTGACTGGTGCGCATGCGTCGCGCCTCTTTTGACGCCGCGCATGCGGCAGTGATACAATCAGCGGGCAAAGCGGAATAATGAAACCGGGGAAAGAGGATGTCCCAATGAACAACAATGTTGATGTGGCGATTGCCGGTGCGGGGATTGCCGGGTGCCTGCTGGCGCGCAACCTGGCCCGTGACGGCCATCGCGTGGCCGTGATCGAGAAATCAAAACGCGAGGATGCAGGCCATGACTGGTGGGATACCATCAAGATTGCGACCTTTGCGCGCGTGGGTATGCCGGAACCCGAGCCGCCCGAACTCATGAGCACAAGGCACGAGGCCACGGTATACCTGCCGCTCGAAACAAAACCGCTGACCGCCCCGCCGCGGCCCGAGTCCATTCATGTGGACCGCAAGCTGTTGGAGCAGCGGCAGATCCGGTACGCCGAAGAAGCCGGAGCCGAGTTGCTGTTTGGCGCCAAAGCCACGGGGCCGCTGCTGGACGGGGACCAGGTCGTGGGCATGGGCGTGGAAACCGCGGAAGGCGAGAAGATCGAGCTGCGCGCAAAAATTACCATAGACGCGGCGGGCATGAGCGGCGTGCTGCGGTCCAAAATGCCCGAGAAATTCGGGTTCCCGCAGCAGGTCGAGCGCAAGGACATGTTTGTGACTTACCGGGAAATCCGCAACAACACCACGGCAAGCCGAGACGATCTGCTGATCTTCGGCAAAAACAACGGCGTGGTGTGGGTGAACCGCGCCGAGGCGGGCATGGTGGACTTTTTCGCCGGGGCCATCAACTTCCCGGGCCGCACCGAACCGCGGGACATCGTGAATGAAATGATCCGGAAGACGCCCGAAGCCGGGGACCGCATCATGCGCGGGGGTTACGGCGCGCCCATTCCCGTGCGCCATTGTTTTGATTCGTTCGTGGCGCCCGGCTTCATGCTGTGCGGAGACAGCGCCTGCCATTGCAGCCCCATTGACGGCAGCGGCATGGCAAGCTCCATGATCGCCGCGGACCACGCATCCAAAATCGCACACGCGGCTCTGGAAAACGGAGACACATCCTTGGCGGCGCTGTGGCCGTACATCGGTGCGTACAAGCGCGAGCAGGGCGTGCCGTTCGTGGGTCTGGATGCGGTGCAGAAATTCATGGTTTCGGAACCAAAGATCAATCTGGAACTGCTGTTCACGCGCGGCGTACTCAAGATAGAAGAATTCTGGGGCAGCGGCGGCGGAGCGGGCGGCAACAAGCTCAAGATGCTGCTGCGGCTCATCAAGCTCGTGGACCGGCCCCTGTTCGTGCGCCGCCTCATCGCGTCCGTGGGTATCGGCGCAAAGCTCAAAGTGCATTACATGAATTTTCCCGACAAATACGATCCCGCGGAATTCGCGGCGTGGGTCAAGGGGAAAGAGAGCCTGTTCGCCGAACTGCCCCCGGCCATGCTTCCCCCGCGCTGACGACGCATAGCGCAGCCATCTTTCCGCAAAATGCAAACGCCGCCCCGGTCCACGGGGCGGCGTTGTGTTTGTGCAGTCTGTCTGCGGCGTCAGTCTTCCGTGTATTCCTGTCCGGGGCCGCCGGGTCCCATACCCATGCCGGGCCCCATGCCCTGGCCCATGCCGCCGCCCTTGCCCGGGCCGCGGTTCTCTCTCAAGTATTCCATGGCCTTGGCGATCTGATCATCGGTGAGAAGGGAACGAATCTCGATCTGCACATCCGCCATGGATTTCATGTTCTCGGTCTGCAGTTTCCCGATCTGGTCAATCTTGGAATGGATCTGCGACTTGTTGGGGCTTGAGGCGTTCAAAAGCTCCTGAAGGTCTATCTGCAGGATGTCAATTTCCGCCTTGTTGCGCACGGCCTCTTTGGCTGAAGTGGTGAACACAGAGCTGATTTTGTCCGCCTGGGACTGGGAGATGCCCGTGTACGAAAGGAAGGCAGGGTCTTCAATAAGGCGCTGGAGCGCCATTCCCATGCCCATGGCCCGGCCCATGCCGCCTCCCATGCCCGCCTGCATTCCCATGCCCGGCCCGCCGCCTTTGCCCGCCTTTTTGTTGGCTTTGTTCCCGTTTGCCGCCAGGGCGGTTCCGGCCACGAACAGAGCCATCACCAGAGCCGCCAGCGCCATCCATTTGTGTGTGCGTTTCATGTTTTCCGCCTCCCTGTGCGAAATGGTTTTGTTAGTGAAGAGGGGGCCGCAGCCGGCTGCGCCCGTTTCCCTTTCCATGCACCCGGTTAGACGGCGCCATGTGCGCCAGGTTAAAAGCGCAGAAAAGAAAACCATGCGGCATGCCGTAGCGGGAAATATGATGTCCGGAACAAAGAAAAGCCGGCCCCGGAGGGCCGGCGGTGTCTGTTCGATTGGGGGCAATTGCCATTCGGCAAATCAGTTCAGATAACTGCGAAGCAGTTCGCTGTTGTCCTGTTCGCGCAGCCGGGCCATGGCTTTTTCTTCAATCTGCCGGATGCGTTCGGTGGACAGGGACAGGGCTTTGCCGATTTCGCGCAGGGATTTGCGAGGCTGCCCGTCCAGACCATAGTGCATGCGCAGCACGAGCTGCTCGCGCTCGGTGAGCGTGTGCAGGGCCGCGTGAATCATGGTCTTGAGTTCCTCGGCGATGTTTTTGTCAATGACCGGATCCTCGGTGCCCTCGGCGCTCACGAGGTCCATGTACTTGAGATCTTGTGTGGCGTCGCTCAAGGGCGCGTCCAGGGACATTGTGCCCGCGAGGAGCGTGTGCAGCGCGCGTACATGGTCGGTCTCGATGCCTGTGCGCGCTGCGAGTTCGTCAATGCTCGGGTCGCGGCCCAGTTCATTTTGAAGCGCTTCCGTCTCGCGAATCAACTTTTTGAGATATGCGGCGTATTGTGAGGGTTTGCGCACGGTGTCGCTGTATTTCAAGAGCGCATCCTCAATGGCCTGGCGGATCCACCATGTGGCGTAGGTGCTGAATTGGAAGCCTTTTTCCACATCGAATTTCTCTACGGCGCGGATCAGGCCCACGGTGCCTTCCTGAACCAGGTCGTCGTATTCGAGGCCGCGGCGCTGGTATTTCTTGGCGATGGAATGCACGAGCGGCAGGTTGGCCTCGATGAATTCCCCGCGCGCCGCTTCATCGCCCTTGACCATGCGCCGTAGAAGGCGCGTGCGAAGCTGGGTTTTTGCAGTGTTCTTTCTCAAAGTCATCACCCTTGTGTTCATATTTCCGCGAGGCCGTCGCGGTTTTGCGCGCAGCCTCGCACCTATTAATATGCACCCAAACTCGAAAATATAACAGCATTGGGGTAATATTGTTCCAAAATACTTTAGATTGTTCGGGTTTTCACTGAATCACGGTAATTCTGGAAATCACACAGATTTAATAAACCCCTAACATTCAAGAGATATTTTTTGTGTGGACGGAAAAACTGCATTCAGGGGGCCGCTTATGTTTGCCGGACTCAAAACCGCTCTGCCCGGAGAGAAACCCGAAACAAGCGAAGAAAAAGGCCGCGAGATTAAACACGCGGGCATGTTCAGCAAAAAGAAGCATCTGGTCAAGGCGCTTGAGGAATACGCCGAGCAGGCCAATGAAACCATACGATTGTGTCTGGACATCGTAAACGCCATGTTTGAAAACCGGGGGGCGCGCACGCTTGAAGAGCTTGCCGCGGCCGTGCGCAGTTCCGAATCCCGTTGCGACACTCTGCGCCGCGGCATCGAATATCACCTCTACACCGGCGCGCTGCTTCCCAGCCTGCGAGGCGACATTTTCAATCTTCTCGAACAGTACGACAAGGTGCCTAACAAGGCCGAGGATGTCGCCAATTTCCTGTCCCTGGTCGAGCCGGAAATCCCCAGTGAACTTCATAATGATTTCGGCGAAATTCTGGGCCGGACGCACAAGGCCGCCGCCAGCTTGAGCCGCGCGCTCACCAGCCTGTTCAAAAACCTCAAGGATTCCATCGCCGCGGCCAAGGAAGTGGAACTGGCCGAAAGCACCATAGACAAACTTGAACGCCAGTTGACGCGCCGCATATTCTCTCTGGAAATTGACACCGGCGGCAAGCTGCTGATTTATGAATTCCTCAAAATGTGTTGCGCCATATCCGACCGCGCGGAAAACGCTTCCGACCGCATCGAGATCATCGCCGTGAAGATCAGGACTTAATCGGGGCGCAAAGGTCTATTCTGCGCCGTCCTTTTGCAACCACGGATTCTTCGTTTGTTTAATCATCCGCTGTTTCCTGCCGCGGCGTGGCGTTGCGCGCGGCGTTGCGTGCGTGTATGATCGGTTTGCCGGGTCGTTTCCGGTTCTCCCACATCCACGCCCGGCGGAAGGGTGACGGCCATGGCCTCCAAAGGAAATCAGATCTGCGCAAGGAAATTCATTGTTGTTTTTGTGATGAGCTTCGCGATGTGCTTTGCAGCACGCGCGATAACGGCTGGCGCCGACGAGTTGCCTCTGTATAAGGATCCGGCCGCGGCTGTGGAGGATCGCATTAACGACCTTTTGCCGCGCCTCACTCTTGAGGAAAAGATCCTTATGGTGCACGGCGATTCGAAAACGGGCATGGACACTACGGCCATCGAGCGGCTGGGCATCCCGAAGCTTTCCATGACCGATGGGCCGCACGGCGTACGCTGGGGACAGGCCACGGCGTTCCCCACGGGCGTGTCCCTGGGCGCGACCTGGAACGAATCCCTTCTCGAGCGCGTGGGCGCGGCCATTGGGCGCGAAACTCTGGCCAGGGGTCGCAACATTATCCTCGGCCCCTGCATCAACATCCATCGCCAGCCTTTCGGCGGCCGCAACTTCGAGAGCTTTTCCGAAGATCCTTTCCTGGCTGGCCGCCTGGCCGTGGGTTACATCAAGGGCGTGCAGAGTCAGAACTGCGTGGCCACGCCCAAGCACTATGCGGTGAACAATCAGGAAGTCGAGCGCATGACCGTGAGCGCGGAGATATCCGAGCGCGCGCTTCGCGAGATTTACCTGCCCCATTTCCGCATGGCCGTGCAGGAGGGCGGCGCCTGGTCCATCATGTGTTCGTACAACCGGATCAATGGAACATACGCCTGCGAAAATCCGCACCTGCTCACGGATATTCTCAAAAAAGAATGGGGTTTCCAGGGATTTGTGATGTCCGACTGGGGCGCGGTGCACAGCACCGTGGCTACGGCTCTATCCGGAATGGATGTGGAAATGCCGGACGGAAAATACCTGGGAGCGGACCTTCTGGCCGCCGTGAAATCCGGCGCAGTGCCCGAATCGCAGATTGACGCCATGGTGCGCGCCGTGCTGCGCGTGATGTTTCTGTCCGGCATTTTCGACGGCAAGGCCGCGGCCGCGTCGGACTGGGTGGACTCACCGCAGCACAGGGCCGTGGCCCTGGACGCGGCGCGCGAGTCCATTACATTGCTGAAAAATGACAACCGCGTGCTGCCCCTGGATCGCGGGACCGTCAAGAGCGTGGCCGTGATCGGACCCGGCGCGGTTGCGGCGCACATCGGGGGCGGCGGATCTTCGCAGGTCACGCCCACGCACGCGGTCACCCCGCTTGAAGGCATGCTCGCGCAGGCCGGACCGGATGTGGAAGTGCGCTATGCGCTCGGGTGCGAGACGCATGTGGACATACCGTTCTCGGCGATTCCCGTGGAATATCTGACGCCCTCCGGCCCGTCGTCCGGCCTCACCGGCCTTCTGGCTGAATATTTCGAAGGCGATTTCGCCAGCGGCCCCGGCATCACGCGCGTGGAGGCGGGCGTGGATCGCAACTGGGGCGTGACAGGGGATCCCGCGCCGGGCCTGCGCCGCGACAATTTCTCGGTGCGCTGGACCGGCACGCTTACGCCCCCGTCGAGCGGCAAGCACAAGCTCGTGCTTCTGGTGAACGACGGGTCCGGCAGCCTGGTGGTGGACGGCAAGTCCCGCGCCCTGGTGTATGCGCTCAACGGCGTGTACATGTATAAAGATCCGGTGGTGAGCCTTGAAGCAGGAAAGGCGCATGCCGTGAAGGTGGAATTCAAGGGCACGGGCACGCGCGCTTCCATAAAACTCGGCTGGATCCGGCAGGGTGACAATCCCCTGGAGCAGGCAGCAAAACTGGCTGCGGACAGCGATGCCGCGGTGGTGTTCGTGAACCTTGACCGCAGCACAGAGGGCGAGGGAAACGACCGCGAGACGCTGTCGCTGCCCGGACTGCAGGACGAGCTGATCCGTATGGTGGCCGAAGCGCAGCCGCGCACTGCGGTTGTGTTCACCGGTGGCACGCCCGTGCTCATGGACAAATGGCTTGCCCAAACGCCCGCGCTGATCGCCGCGTGGTATCCCGGCCAGGAGGGCGGGCGGGCCATCGCCGAGGCGCTGTTCGGCGACACCAATCCCTCGGGCCGCATGCCCGTGTCTTTCCCTGTGAGCTGGGAGCAGAGCGCGGCGTATCCCAATTATCCGGGCGCGGACGGCAAGGTTTTTTACGAGGAAGACATTCTCGTGGGCTACAGGTGGCATGACACGAAAAATGCGCCGCCGCTTTTCGCGTTCGGGCACGGGCTTTCCTACACCACTTTCGATTACAGCAGCCTGAAAATACGCCTCGAAAAAGCCGAGTCCGAATCTCCGAGGGCCGTGGTGTCCGTGAATGTGAAAAACACCGGCAAAACCGCAGGCAAGGAAGTGGTGCAGCTTTATGTGAAAGACGAGAAAGCCTCGGTTCCGCGGCCTGAACAGGAACTCAAGGAATTCCGCAAAATCCTGCTGCAGCCCGGCGAGACGAAAACCGTGACAATGGTTCTCGATTCCTGGGCGTTCAGCTATTTCGATGAGAAGACCATGAAATGGGTCGTGGAGCCGGGCCGATTTGAAATTCGCGTGGGCCGTTCCTCGCGCGACATCCGGCTCAAGGATAAAATCACACTCAAATAGTTATCTGGCGGCAGGACCTCATGCCGTCGGCAAAGACCGGAGCGCCTATTGCTTCAGGCTTATGGCGCAGCGAAATCCGATGAAATTCGTTTTTATGTCTGTGTTGAAGCCGCTGCGGTCGGACACGGCCGCATTGTCCTTGCGGATCATCCAGGATCCTCCGCGCACCGTGTGTAGGGGACAGGATGCGGCCTCGTTCACGGGATTGTCCGCAGGCATGCGCGCATACCAGACCGCGTCGTAGCAATCGTGCGCCCACTCGGCCACATTTCCGGCCATGTCGTAAAGGCCGTAGGCGTTGGGCTTCTTCTGCCCTACGGGATGGATGGTTCCGCCCGCGGACTCATTGAACCAGGCGTGTTCGGCCACTGGAGATTCGCGCCAGGGGAAGCGGGCGTCGCTGCCCGCGCGCGCGGCGCGCTCCCATTCCGCTTCCGTGGGCAGGCGCTTGCCCGTTTTGCGGCAGTATTCGTTGGCTTCGTTCCATGACACCTGCTCCACCGGGCAGTCGTCTCCGCACTGCTTGAAAAACCAGGGGGCCGCCTTCATGGCCGATTTGTATTGCTTCTGGGTGACTTCCTTGATGTCAATGCAGAACGCGCCGACTGTGACGGCTTTGGCCGGTTTTTCGTCATCGTAGCATGTGCCCATCCCGGCTTCGGGACAGCCCATCATGAACTCTCCGGCCGGGATTGCGGCCATGCCCGCCGGGCATCCGGAGGCGGCGGTTTCGCCCGCGCTCTTTCCCGCGGCCGTTTTGCCGCGCGCGTTGTCTCTGCGCTTTCCATCCTTATCTTTCTGGCAACCGGCAGCCGTCACGAATACAACGAGCAGGACCAGGGCCGCATGGCGTTTCATATTCTGTTTCCCTCCGAATGTGTAAAGTGTTGCGGCGCGAATCCAACCCGCGGCGCGGTTACAGGGGCCAGTCCCGGGACAGGCCGTCGAGTTGCCGTTGCGCATCTTCGGCCCAGTCCGCTTCGGGGTCCAGGTCCAAGGCGATTCGCAGGTGTGCGCACGCTTCGAGCGCGTCTCCGCGGTCCGCAAGGGCCTGCGCGAGGCTGTAGTGCGGCTCCGCAAATACGGGATCGAGCGCGCCCGCGCGCCGCCAGGC
>JAGUYV010000183.1 GCA_020061125.1 bacterium
ACCGGTTTGGGCGGCGGGGGTTTGGGCGGCTCCCGGTCCAGATAGCGCGCGCCCAGAACCAGAGCCGCGGCCGCCACCGCGCACAGCATCATGGCGGCCAAAAGCAGGCGGCGCGGATCCCGCCGCCGCTTCGTTTGCGGCAGCAATGAAAAATCCGGTTCTGATCGTCTGCGCATGCGTGAATGCCCTGCCGGGGAATTACCGCCAGTCCCCTATCAACTGGAACGGCGCCCAATAGAAAGGATGCGCGAAATCCGGGTTGCTTTTCAGCTCCAACTGCGCCTGCCGCAGGGCCGGGGCCGGGGCGGCGCCGCCCTGCATGCCGGCATAGAACTTCTTCATCAATTCGCCGGTGGACACATCGGACACGGTCCACAGGGACACCACCACACGGGGCGCGCCCGCATAGATGAAAGCGCGGGACAGGCCCACGAGGTCGTCGCCCCCGGTGATGGCGGCCAGACCGGTTTCGCATGCGCTCAAGGTGACCAGCCCGGCGTTGTCCAGTTGCAGGCCGAAAATCTCATGCACCTGAAGATAGCCGTCGCGGCCCGCGGCCGGGTCCGGGGTCAGCGCCAGGGCGGAGAACATGGGCTTGTCCGGATAGAAGAGGCCGTGGCTGGCCACATGCACCACGCCGGCTTGCGACACATCGGGCGCGGCGAACCGGCTTTCGGTGGCGTCCTGTCCGTAGAACACCGAAGCGCCCGGGAATTGCGCGCTGATGGCCTGCACCTCCTGCTCGGCCGCGGGCAGGCCCGGCAGCGCGGTCACAGGGTCGCCCAGGGCGAAGAGCTTGCCTCCGGGTTTCTTTTCCTTGTCCAGAATGAAGCCCAGGGCCGAGGCCGAAGGCGCAACGGCCAGCACATATTTGTCAATGAGAAACTCGCCGCCTTTGCGCAGCGCGTTGAACGGAAGATAGTGCAGCGCGCCGTGCGGCACCAGAGCCAGGCTGTCCGCGTCCGCGATCAGATCCTCGACCGGGCCGATGAGCGCATCGTACAGCTTTTCCGCCATGGGGACATACGAGTCGTTGATGCTGCCTCCGGTGAGCTTGGAGCGCAGCAGCCGGATCAGGCCTTCAATCTTCTGCGCATTGTCCGCAGTGCTGCGAAGGGACACGCCGTCCGGCGTGATCACGAAGATGTGCAGCCCGTTCTCCTCGGGGAAGAATTCGAGGATGGCATCGCCTTTGGCGAGCGCCGCGGACACCCTGGACACATCCGGCGGCGCCACGGTCACCAGGGACGCGAACTCGGGCTTCATGTTTTTAACTTGAATCAGCAGCTCGGACAGGCGTTTCTGCGCGGCGCGGAGCTGTTCGGTGTTTTCCGCGATGCCCGCGCCGCCGCGGGTTGCGCCGCCGCGCGCCGCAGTCGAGATCTGCGCGGTGATCTCGTTGATCTCCTTCTCGATCTCCACCTGTTTTTCGAGCAGATTCTGCTCGGCTTTCGCTGGCAGGTTGAGCTTGCGGCCGCCCAGCATATCCAGGAACGCGCGCGCCTTGGACCGCTCCAGGAATTCGAGGGCTTCGTCCGGCCGCCCCAGGTCTATCAGCAGCCGGATGATGTCCTTGTACACCTCGATGTGCAGTTCCATGAACGACGCGCGGTCGTCGCTGGCCTTGAGGCCGCTGCGCTGGCTTTCCACCACCTCGATGGCCTTTTTATACGACTCCACGGCGCCGGACTTGTCGCCCTGCTTCTCGCGGATGCGGCCCCGCAGGTGGTAATTGCGCCATAGGTCGCTGGTCCAGTTCAGGGCCAGCGCCGCCGTCTCGCTTTTGTCTATCTCGGCCAGCGCTTTGTCCCAGTCTCCGGCTTCGTAATAATAGTGCGCCAGGGCGATGCGCGAGATCTCGAGCATCTGTTTCGCGTAATCGTCATTGGCGATAAACGGCTCTTTCACATAGTTCGCCAGATAGTCCTCGTAATACTTGATGCAGTTGTCCAGGTCTCCCAGTTCGAAGAAAACATAGGACAGAATCATCTTGTTGGTGGACATGTCGCCGAGTTCTTCGAGCTTGAGGTGCAGGTCGCGGGCCTTTTCGAGCAGGGGCGCGGCGTCGTCCGCGCGGCCCGCTTTCTTGAGTTCGCGGCCTGCGTAGAAATAATTGGGCGCGGTCATGCGCACGCGCGTTTTTTCGTCCATGGACCCGGCCATGTCCCCGTTCAGAAACTGATCGTTGTATTCGATGGATTTGAGGAAATGCTCCGCGGCCTTGTCGTGCTCGCCCAGCATGGCGTAGCAGTTGGCGATGGCGCTTTCGTACGCCGCGTTGCCCGTGGCCATGTACGGCTGGTCCGGAACGATGTCCTTGCCGAACCGCTCGATGGCCTTCTCCAGGTGCAGACGGCCCTCCTCGGGCAGATTCAGATATGCCACATACAGCATGCCAAGGCCCATGTGCACATAGGAATGGATGCCGGGGATGAACATGTTCTCGAATTTCGGGTCCAGCAGTTTGTTGAACAGGTCCACGGCTTTGTCGTACTCGCCCGCCATGCGCGCGTTGTTCGCGTCGGTCCACAACTGCATGAACTCGGCGCTCAACTGCTGCATGGCCGCAGGGTCGTAGTTCTGGGCACGCGCCGGGCGCGCTCCGCACAGCGCAACCGCAAGCAGCAGCACGGCCGCAACCGCAAATCGCTTTGTCATGGAAACAAACCTCCGCACAGGGAAATCCCGCGCCGCGGCCCGCAAATGCGCCGCGAAACCGGTTCTTCGCAAGAACTACGCACAGTTTAACGCGCCCCCCTTGCGCGGTAAAGCGCGCGGGCGCACGCCTTGACGAAAAAAAAGCGCGCGGGTACGCTTTGCTAGGGTTTCGCCATTTCATGAACGGACGGTTTCATCCCCATGGCAGCAGATGAAAAGCTGTACTTTCAAATCCGCAATGCGATCGAAGCGTTCGTGCGCATCAACAACCGGCTGGAATGCGACGGCGAGGAGAACATCCCGGGCGCGGGCGGCGCGCTGATCTGCCCGCCGCACGCGAATTACTCGGATCCGTTTTTCATCGGCGCGGCGGTTCGCGGCCGGGTCATTCATTTCCTGGCGTGGCACGGCATCGCGGAAATGCCGGTCGTCGGCCCCCTGTTCAAGCGCATGGGAACCATGCACTCCATCGAGGAAAGTTACGGCGTGGCGCTGAACAGGGAGCAGGCCAGGGAAGTGCTGGGCGGCCTGCGCGCGCTGCTGGAGCAGGGCGAGCTGTGCTGCCTGTTCCCAGAGGGCGCGATCAAGCACTGGATCAACCCCACGGGCGATGCGCTCAAGGAGTTCAAGCCCGGGGCCGTGCGCCTGGCCGCGGAGGCGGGCGTGCCCATCATTCCCGCGGGCATCACCGGCGCGCGCTGGGTCATGCCCAATGTCGTCAACCTGTACGATTACGGCGGGCCGGACAAGGGCGTGTGGGCGCCGCTGGCCCTGCCCGTGAAAGTGAAGGTGCGGTTCGGCGAACCGTTCTACCCGGACCCAGCGTGCGCCTCGGACCCCGAGGCGCGCGTTGCGGAAACCGAACGGCTCAAGCAGACCATGGCGGCGATCATGGAATCCATGAAATAAATCTTAACCCCGGGAGGCGCGGACATGGCCGGAGCGGACAGCCTTGGACGATTGACGATTGACGACACGGCGCTGATCGTCATAGATGTGCAGGAAAAGTTTCAGCCCGTGATACACGGCATGGCCGGAGTGGAGGATGCGTGCGCGCGGCTCGTGCGCGGGTGCCGGGAGCTGGGAGCGCCCATTCTGGTGACCGAGCAGTATCCCGAGGGCCTTGGCCGCACCGTGCCGCGGGTGGCCGAGGCGCTGGGTGATTTCGAGCCTCTGACAAAGAGCGCGTTCAGCCTGTTCCGCGAAGACGCCATATCGAGCGCCATCGTGGGCCTGGGCCGGCGCAACCTGCTTCTGGTTGGCGTGGAAGCGCATGTGTGCCTGATCCAGACCGCGCTGGACGCCCTGGACGCGG
>JAGUYV010000389.1 GCA_020061125.1 bacterium
AACAGCAGCGCCGTTGCGATAATGGTCCTGCGGAACATGCCTTGCCCCCCCGTCGAGTCGTTTCGCTTCCCTGTGTATACCCAAACAAACCATAATAAAAACAAATGTTTTAGTTATCGCATTATGGCGATATTGGCCGCATCATCCTTTATGTCAAGTTTCCTGCCGCAATTATACACTGTTCGCAATTGGATACCATTTGACAATATAAATATAAATTTGTCCCCGGCGGGGTTTTAGTCGTCAGCCGCGACGGTCGTTCATGCCCCTGCGCCTTCGGCACTTCACAGATGCGGCCGTGCGCTCTATACTCATCAGAGACAACAACACCCGGCCGCGCGCGGCCGGGCGGCGAGGGGCAGGCACATGAGCAAGGAAACGCCGAAGTCAGGCCCGGATTTCATCCGCGCCATTATTGAAGAAGACAATCGCACCGGCAAGTGGGGCGGCACGGTCATCACCCGGTTTCCGCCCGAGCCGAACGGGTATCTGCACATCGGCCACGCCAAGAGCATTTGCCTCAACTTTGGGATTGCGGTCCAGTACGGCGGCCGCTGTCATCTGCGGTTCGACGACACCAACCCGGCCAAAGAGGAAGAGGAGTTCGTCGAGTCCATCAAGGAGGATGTGCGCTGGCTCGGCTTCGACTGGGGCGAACATCTCTATTTTGCGTCCAATTATTTCGAGCAGATTTATCAATGGGCCGTGCAGTTGATCAAGCAGGGCGACGCGTTCGTGTGCGATCTGGACGCGGACCAGATCCGCGAGTACCGGGGCACCCTCAAGCAGCCGGGCAAAGAAAGCCCGTATCGCAACCGCAGCGTGGAGGAGAACCTCGACCTGTTCGAGCGCATGCGCGAGGGCGAGTTCGAGGAAGGATCGCGCGTGCTGCGCGCGAAGATAGACATGGCCGCGCCTAACATCAACCTGCGCGACCCGGTCATGTACCGCATTCTCAAGCGCGCGCATCACCGCACCGGAACCGATTGGTGCATCTATCCCACCTATGACTTCACCCACGGGCAATCCGACTCCATCGAGGGCGTCACGCACTCGATCTGCACCCTGGAGTTCGAGGATCACCGCCCGCTGTACGACTGGTATCTGGACCGCATCGGCGCGCACCATCCGCAGCAGATTGAATTCGCGCGACTCAACCTGACCTATACCATGTTGAGCAAGCGCAAACTGATCCAGCTTGTGCAGGAGGGTCGCGTGAGCGGTTGGGACGATCCGCGCATGCCCACGATCTGCGGGTTCCGCCGCCGCGGATACACGCCCGAAGCCATTCGCGATTTCTGCGGCCGCATCGGTGTCGCCAAGGCCGATTCCACCATCCAGATCGAATACCTCGAACATTGCCTGCGCGAGGATCTGAACAAGCGCGCGCAACGCGTCATGGCCGTGCTCGATCCGATCAAAGTTGTAATCACGAATTACCCCGAGGGCCAGACCGAGGAACTCGACGCCGTGAACAATCCCGAAGATGAAACCGCGGGCATGCGCAAGGTTCCGTTCTCGCGCGAACTGTACATCGAGCGTGAGGACTTCATGGAAGACCCGCCCAAAAAATTTTTCCGCCTGTCCCCGGGCCGCGAAGTGCGTCTGCGCTATGCGTATTTCATCACATGCACGGAAGCGGTCAAGGACGCGCAGGGGAACATCATCGAACTGCGCTGCACCTACGACCCGGCCACGCGCGGCGGCGACGCCCCGGACGGCCGCAGGGTCAAGGCCACGCTTCACTGGGTGTCCGCCCCCCACGCCATTGACGCCGAAGTGCGCCTTTACGATCATCTTTTCACCGCTGAACAACCCGCGTCCATCCCTAAAGACAAAGACTGGCGCGAGCTGCTGAATCCGGAATCCCTTACTGTGCTCAAGGGCTGCAAGGCCGAGCCGTTCCTGTGCGGCGCGCAGCCGGGCGCGCTTTATCAATTCGAGCGCAAGGGCTACTTCTGCGCGGACAGGGACAGCGCGCCGGGCGCGCCGGTGTTCAACCGCGCAACAACCCTGCGCGACACCTGGGCCAGGGTGCAGCAGAAAGGGTAGCGCCCGGATTTGTTACGGGGCGCATCGGCTTTCAAGTTGCCGGGCGTGTGTGATTTCAGTAAAATTAACATACACGGTCAAAAGGAGTCGTATCATGGATGCGCCGGAAATACTGAATCCTGCGATAAACGAAATCGTCAAAAGGATTGTTGCCGCAGCGCACCCCGATCGCATCATACTTTTCGGCAGCCGTGCGCGAGGCGATGAAAGCTGGGATAGTGATTTTGATGTGGCCGTGATTGTTTCCGGGGACATCCACAGAAGAAAAACCGCGCAGGACATATATATGAGCCTCGTGGGCGTGGGTTGTTCCGTGGATGTGATTGTTCTTAAACCCGAGGACATTGAAACATGCGGGCAATCAAATACGCTTTTTGTGCAGGAGATTGTTAAACAGGGGACAGAACTGTATGCCGCATAGGAGATTCTCTCCAAATGATCCCCGTGAGTGGCTGAACAGAGCAGAAAGCAACCTTGCGCTTGCAAAGCCGCCAAGGGATGTGAAGCCGTTTTTTTGAAGACCTTTGTTTTGAATGCCAGCAAGCCGCGGAGAAAGCCCTCAAGGGGTTGCTCACTCATAAAAAGATACCCGCGCCCAAAATCCATGACATCGCGGCATTGCTTACAATCGTGCAGACCACGGGCATCGAGATCCCAAGTCATATTATGGAATCAGCCAAGCTGACCGGTTTTTCTGTGGCCGCCCGCTATCCGGGAATGGATGAAGAAGTCACAGAAGAAGAGTTTGTAGAAGCTCTGGACATTGCGGAACGAGTTGTGAAATGGGTGTCCCGAATATTGGACGCATGATCCCTCGAAAACATCATTGCTTCATTCGCCGCGCACAGCGGGCAGGCCCAGTTTGTATTTCACGGAAATGAGGCGCACGAACACGGTGACGCCCGCGCCCAGGAGCATGGCCGCGGATTCGGGGATGCGCGGCGCGTTCCACGCCGGGTAGAACGCCAGCGCGCCCGCGAGGCTTGCGCTGGCGTAGATTTCCTTCTTGAGCACGAACGGAATTTCCCCGCGCAGCACATCGCGCAGCATGCCCCCGCCGATGCCCGTGAGCATGGCCAGAATCAGCACCGCGGGGAACGGATAACCCGACTGCAGGGCTTTCTCCGCGCCGATGACCGTGAACAGGCCCAGGCCCAGGGCGTCAAACAAAATGATCGGTTTCCACAGCCGCAGCAGAGCGCGCTGCATAAACAGCGCGAGCAGCGCCGCGCAGAGCGCGGTTACAAGATACTCCCACCGCTCGAAATAGAACGGCGGCATTTTGTCCATGAGGATGTCGCGGATGGTGCCCCCGCCGAGTGCGGTGATGGTGGCAAGGACCAGAACCCCGAAAATGTCGAGTTTCTTCTCCATGGCGGCCAGAGCGCCTGTGATCGCAAATACGGCGATACCCGCGAGGTCCAGCGCATAGATCACGGTGTCGAGCGACATGCGTTCCGGCTCCCGTCTGCGGATTATTCGCCGCGCCGCGGCAGCCGCGTCACTTCGGTGATCTTCCACCCGCGGTCCACCACGCCGACCATGCGGAAAATATCTCTCTTGTAGATGAATGTAAGTTCTTCACCGGCGCCCGTGTGCAGCGTGACCTTGAGACGGTCCCGCGACGGCGTCTGCCCGTGAATGTCCCATATTTCAAAAGCATCCAGAAGCTGTTGTCCGGGATCTTTGCCGCAGTCCAGGTAAAGCGATGCGGGCACATTTGTGAGTTCAAGAATCAGTTCCTCGGGCGTGCGGATTCCCTTGACGCTCTTTGTTTCGGACCCGGAGGTGACGAACAGCACGCTGTGGTCCAGGATCCGCGCCATGATGCGGATGAACCCTGTCTGGTTGAGGGCGAACTGCGCGAACGCCTCTTTTGCGCCGGGCGCGGAGC
>JAGUYV010000238.1 GCA_020061125.1 bacterium
CGCCCACGCAGAATCCGGCGATGTCATACTCGCCGTCCGAGTAAAAACCCGGCATTTCCGCCATCTCGCCGCCAATGAGCGCGCAGCCAGCCTGCCTGCACCCCTCGGCGATGCCACCTATCACGGCCGCGGCTTTGCCAGGCTCCAGCCGGCCCGTGGCCAGGTAATCCAGAAAGAACAGAGGACGCGCGCCGCTGCATACTACATCGTTCACGCACATGGCCACGGCGTCTATGCCCACGGTGTCGTGGATGTCCAGCGCGAACGCCAGCTTGAGCTTGGTGCCCACGCCGTCCGTGCCAGACACCAGCACCGGATCCTCGAACCCGGACTCCTTGAGCGAAAACAGGCCGCCGAATCCGCCGATGCCGGACAGCACGCCGGGGATGACCGTGGACCGGCAGTGGTCCTTGATCATCTCAACGGTTTTCTCGCCCGCGTCAATGTCCACGCCCGCGTCTTTGTATGTGAGTTTTTTTCCGCTGTGTTTTGTCAAATCCGCTGTCAAAAATCCTTGTCTGATGATGCCGCGCTATGCCGTGGCCTTGCGACGCAACCCTGCGGCGGCGAACTGATCGAGCGCGCAGGGCAGAAAATCCAGGTCCAGAAGGCATGCGGCAAAAGCGTGGGCGGCAATTTCGCGCATGGCCGCCGGGCCGGTTTCGCGGCCTCGCTCGAGATGGTGGTACAACTCGTGCGCCACACAGATGTCCCGAAGCCTGAAAGCTGTGTGCTCAAGACCCGCGCGTATCAGTTCCTCGCGGCACGCTTGAACCACATTGCCGAAAAGAACAATCCGCGGCGGCCGGTGATGATACGCGGCCAGCGCCGCCAAATCATGGAACGCAGGCGCGGCGTGCGTTTGCGACACGCTCACGCCTAACGCTTGGGCAATGGCCTCCGGGTTACAGGTTGCGAACTGCCGCTTCACGCTTCCGGCCAGCTCCGCGCCGCACATCAGAGCCTGTTCTGCAAGAACCGCCCGGCGATTCCCGGGGATCCGGGTCCGCAACGATCCGCTCTCGAGCCATGCGAGAACCTGCTCGCGCGCTGCGGGCAACCCCATAACGCCCTGCGAGGTCTGGCTTTGCGGCACGATGTGTGTCCTGGATCCGTCGAAATTAATCAGCGGGCCATTCCCACGCGCTGCGTGGCCTGCAGCATCTTGCCTTCGCTCATGAACGACGATGAGATCACAAGCCGCGCATTGTGGAACGCCTTGATGTCCGCGGCGCCGCACAGGCCCATGGCCGACTGGAGCGAACCCACGAGGTTCTGCGACCCGTCGTCCACCTTGGCCGGGCCGAGAAGCACATTCTCCAGCGACCCGCGCACGCCCACGCGCACCAGAGTGCCGCGCGGCAGAGACGGATGCGAGGTGGCCATGCCCCAGTGGTGCCCCTTGGCGGGCGCTTCCTCGGTGCCCGCGAACGGGGACCCAAGCATAACCGCATCCGCGCCGGACGCGAAAGCTTTGCAGATTTCGCCGCCCTTGCGCATGCCGCCATCCGTGATCACCGCCACGCGCCGCCCCGATTCCTTCTCGAAATCGTTGCGCGCTTGCGCCACTTCCAGGGTTGCCGTGATTTGGGGGACACCGATGCCCACGACGCCGCGCGTTGTGCACGCCGCGCCAGGGCCGATTCCCACCAGGATTCCGGCCGCTCCGGCACGCATCAGGTCCATGGCCACATCGTAACTCACGCAATTGCCGACGATCACGGGCAGCTCGAACGATGCGCAGAATTTGGCCAGATCCAGCACTTTGTGCTTGCTGGATACATGACATGCCGATGTGACCGTGGACTGGATTACGAACAGGTCCGCGCCCGCGTCCCGGGCCAGCGCGCCGAAATGCTCGGCGTCCTGGGGAATCGAGGACACGGCGGTGATAACCCCTCCGGCCTTGATTTCCTGCACGCGCTTTGCGACCAGTTCTTCTTTGATCGGCTCGCGGTACAGGCCCTGGATCACTTTTGTGGTGGCTTCGGGCGCGCTTTCCAGTATTTTGGCGATCACACTCTGCGGATCTTCGTATCGCGTCTGCAAGCCGTGCAGGTTCAGCACGGCCAGGCCGCCCAGCTTGCCCATGGCATGCGCGAATTTCACGTCAACCACGCCATCCATGGCCGATGCGATGACCGGCAGCGCGAACTTATGGCCGCCAAGCTCCATGCTCACATCGCATTCGTCCGGATCGCGGGTCTCTCGCGACGGCACGATGGATACATCATCGAATCCGAAAGCGTACTGCAGTGTTTTGTAACCGACTGTTATATCCATAATAGGTTAAGTATAATAAACGAGAACCGGGCGTTTGTCAACACAATGCCCTTTTATCGGCAAAAATTACTTTTATTTCAAGATTTTTTAATAATTCGCCACTTTTTTTCACATGAGTTCCCGTCAATCCTCCGCAATCGCCGATCTGTTCTGTTCCCGGACACTGCACACAGGATCATCTGTGAATTAAAAATTGCGTTTTCTGCGGGTTTTTCACAGTGTTATCAACATATCCACATCCAAAAACGCGCGAACCCACAGGATTTTGTGGAAAAACAGGGCTGTTTTCCACAAAAATTGTCGTTTCAAGTCTTGGGATGCAAAATTGCCAGGAACGCATATTTTACAGATTATGTTGTCTTAAATTTTATAAACTGATGTTGGGTTGTGGCGATAATGGCAGTTTATTGTTGCGGTGTATGAAATTATGATACCCGGCGCAGGCAACCATGGCGGCATTGTCCGTGCATAGGGCAAAATCCGGGCAGAAAAACGGCAGTCCAGAGCGCGAGGCTTCCCGCTCCAGCCGTTGCCGCAGCGCGGTGTTCGCGGCCACACCCCCGCACAGCAGCACCGATGCCGCACGGGATTCCTCCGCAGCACGCATGGTCTTGCGCGCCAGCACTTCCACCACGGCGTCCTGAAATTCCGCGGCCAGTTCGGGCACGGAAAGTTCTATGCCCTCTCGTTTAAGTTTTTTCAGCAGATTGACCACTGCGGTCTTGAGTCCGCTGAAACTGAAATCAAAGGAATCGTCGTGCAGCATTGGTCGTGGGAGTGAATATTGCCTTGCGCTGGCTGAATTCGCGGCTGCGGATATGGCAGGGCCACCCGGATATGGCAACCCCATGAGCCGCGCCACCTTGTCAAATGCCTCCCCCGCCGCATCATCCCGCGTGCTTCCAAGTATTTCATATTGTCCGAACTCTTTCATGAGCACAATTTCCGTGTGACCACCGGAAACAAGAAGACACAAGGACGGAAGTAAAGGCTTATTTGTGGTCAAAAAATTTGATAATATATGCGCTTCAAGATGATTGACTCCTATAACTGGTCTGTGCAATATTTGACTTAATGATCGTGCACAAGATATACCTACGACAAGACTTACCATCAGTCCAGGTCCTGTAGTTACTGCTATAAGATCTATTTTATCTGCATTTAAGTTTGCGTTATTTAATGCATTTTCAAGCACTAAATTGATTATTTCAGTATGCATTCTTGCAGCAATCTCTGGAACTATCCCCCCAAATTCCGCATGAGCCATAACCTGCGAAGAGACAATATTGGACAATATTTCCGTGCCATATCGCACAACTGCGATGGATGTCTCGTCGCAAGATGTTTCAATTCCGAGCGTAAGCATTCATTGATTCCCAAAATTCCGACCTGAATATACAGCGGCTTTCAGTTGTCCGTTGAGTGGCGCTGGCCATAAGCGAAACATTTAACTTTGAAACGGTATTATTGTACATAAAATTGTCTATACTGTAACTATTCTTAATGAAAGCTATCATCTTCTGGCAGGTCAGCATCTTTTGATCCCTGGCTTATCGGCTCTAGTAAAATCAATTTTCATGACGCTGAAATGCGCCTGCGGAACAACTTCACATTCAAAAAGACGGCTCCACGGAAGTTTGATACTTTTAATTCCAGCATGAGAAAAAACAAGATTGATATTTTCAGATAAGCATGTATCAAATGATCTGTCAATGATATTTTTTTGAATGTTAGAATTCCATATATCAATCATCATTTTGTTTAAAATCGGATTGATTTGAATCGTATTTTCAATACTGTGAGGATTTTCGCATTCTCTTACCAGCTTACACCGGACTCTGCTCTGGTAAATATCATCATCAGCAATTCGCTCTAAAATCAATGAAGCATGTTCTGAAAGAAACCGTTGATCTTCAATAATAATATCATTATTTGAATGAATCCAGGACGCTATTGCAGTTGATATAGTTGTTCCAGTGGTGTTTGATGCTGTGTTCCACGCGGCCCATGCGCCAAGTTTGAATAGCAATTGACGGGAGATCAGTTCATTGGTTAACGACGGATCCGCGCCGTTGGCGAATGCAATGTCCGCCACTGCGGACATTTGTTTTTCGCGAGCCACGGCTTTTGCGAATGCTGTGTAATATTTTTTGTCCCGCGCGGGTTTTGGGGGCGTGCGCAGTCCACCCATTTGCAAGGCGAACAAATCCTGCTGCTGCTCTTTGGGACAATGCAGAAACAGGCGGATATCATAAGGTTTTCCGGGCTGCGCCACCCTGCCCCCTGCGGCGCGGATCTGTTCCCGCAGGGTTTTGTCCAGCTCACGGCTCTCGAACAGGGGCGTGCGCGCCGGAAAATCCGACCCTCGAGAATCAATGAGAAACGCTGGCTTTTTCTTGATCTTTTCAGATATATACCGTGATATCAAGAGGCATGTGAGTTCATCCGTGCCATTGATAACCATGGCGCGGCTCGATATCTTCTGTTCCCGGACAACGCGCCGCAGATCGCTGATTTCCCGCCTGAACGGGTTTGTTGGCGCGGTGTCCTCCTTGCCCAGAAGCGCGAAATCCACGGTCCCATCCGCTGTCAGTTCGAGAACCGCGCGGTTCACAGACGCGTTGCGCTGGCGCAGATTCGTGAACCATTGCGGGTACGGCCCTCTGCCTGACTGTAGCCGCTGCCACAGGGCGAAGTCCTCATCATTGCGCACGGACACGGAATCCCGGAGAATCACGCCCGTGGCCATGATGCGCAAATCCGGGAACTTGCGTTTGAGGTGCCGCAGCAGGTCCAGCTTTTTCAGCGCCAGATCGCAGGAAACCCTGTTTTCACGGGAAAAAATCAGTCCACCGTAACAAAGCAAATCCGCGGAGACGAACAAAACCGGCGATTTTGATGTCAGGGTATCAAAGATCCAGGACCGCAGGGCCTCGAAATCGGCTGGAGAATGCAGGCCGCCGAGCATGCCTCGCGGCGGCGTGGCCAGGCGCACACCCGCCAGACGGGCCAGGGACACGGGCAGTCGCACGCTCACCGGCCGGCTGTCAAGCGGCAGCAGCACACAGTTATCGGCCACGCGCCAGCTCACTCCTCATCAGGGCGTATCCGAACAGGAACACGCCAAGCACGATGCACGAATCCGCGAGATTGAACGCGGGCCAGTGATACGCGCCCGCATACACATCTATGAAGTCGAACACGCCTATGGCAGGCTCGCGGATGCGGTCCGCCATGTTGCCCAGCGCGCCCCCGAGAATGCACCCAAGGCCCAGGATGCCCGGAAGTTCAGAGCGCCGGTCTTTGCTGAACAACAGCAGTACAAAAACCAGAACGATAAGCCCGGAGGGCAGATACAGGAAAATGCGCGGGTGCTGGTCCAGCATGCTGAACGCGCCGCCCGTGTTGTGGCGGAACACCAGGTTCACATGGTTTTTCACAATGGCGTACACGCCGTCCGGGTCCTTGTTCATGAACGCCTTGACCGCGCTTTTGGTCCACTGGTCGGCCACGCACACGAAAAAAGCGACTAATATCCCTGAAATTCGGTATTTGAAATTAGCGAGTTGCTTCATGCTAATATCCGATCACACCTCGTCGGGCAAATCGAGCTTGATGTACACCTCGCGAAGCTGCTTGCGGTCCACCTCGGCGGGAGCGCCGGTCATGAGGCAGCTTCCGGTGGCGGTTTTGGGGAACGGGATCACATCGCGGATGGAGCGCTCGCCGAGCATGAGCATGATGAGGCGATCCAGGCCCAGGCCCATGCCGCCGTGGGGCGGCGCGCCGTAGCGGAACACCTCGAGCAGGAACCCGAATCGCTTTTCGGCTTCCTGATCGTCAATGCCGATCACATTGAACACGCGCTTTTGCAGTTCAGGAGTGTTGATGCGCAGGCTGCCGCTGCCGATTTCCACGCCGTTGATCACCAGGTCGTAGAGCTGGCCCAGGACCGCGCCGGGATCGGATTCCAGCAAATCAATGTGCTCCTCGCGCGGCATGGTGAAAATGTGGTGCATGGGCGCCCATCCCTTGCGCTCGGGGTCCCACTCGAACATGGGGAAATCCGTGACCCAGAGGCACGAGAACCGGGCCGACGGCTCGGGCTTGAGCTTGCCGATAATGTACAGGCGCACATCGCCCAGAATGGGCGCAATCTCTTCGGCCGGCCCGGCCACGAAAGTGAGCAGATCGCCCGGCTCGGCTTTGAACACATCAATCAGATTCTGCTGAATCTGCTCGTTGAAGAATTTCACGATGTTGGACTTGAGTCCCTCGGGCGTGACGCGCATCCAGGCCAGGCCCGTGGAGCCGAGTTTTTTGGAATACTCGATGAGATCGTCAATGTCCTTGCGGGACAGGGCTTCTCCGCCCTTGACATTGATGCCGCGGATTCTTCCCCCTTTGGCGATAACGCCCTCGAACACCTTGAAATCCGAGCCTTTGATGGCGTCCGTGATGTCCGTGATCTCGAAGCCGTAGCGCGTGTCCGGCTTGTCCGATCCGTACAGGTCCATGGCCTGCCGGTAGGTCATGCGCGGGAACGGAGCGGGTGCGTCCACGGCGCATCCCTGCTTGAGCATGGATGAAATCATGCCCTCGACCAGCTCGAAGATCTGCTCCTGGGTCACAAAGCTCATCTCGAAATCAATCTGCGTGTGCTCGGGCTGGCGGTCCGCGCGCAGATCCTCATCGCGGAAGCACTTCACGATCTGCATGTACTTGTCGAACCCGCAGGCCATGAATGTCTGCTTGAACAACTGCGGGGACTGGGGCAGCGCGTACAGGGAGCCGGGGATGAGGCGCGACGGGACCAGAAAGTCGCGCGCGCCTTCGGGCGTGCTTCGGGTGAGCACGGGCGTCTCCAGTTCGAGGAATCCCCTGTCCGCGAAATAGTTGCGCACGAACCGGTTCATATCCGATCGGAACGCGAGATTGCGCTGCATGCGTTCGCGGCGCAGTTCCAGGAAGCGGTGACGCAGGCGCACGCGTTCATCTTCGTCGCCTTCCTCGTTGACCGGGATCGGGGGAGGCTCGCTCGCGGCGAGAATTTTCGCCTCTGACGCCAGAACCTCGATTTCTCCGGTGGGAAGTTTGGGGTTGGCCATGTCCCCGGGGCGCATGCGCACCCTGCCCCTGATCGCCACCACGAATTCGATGTGCAGGCTGTCGCCGAGCTTGAACACTTCTTCGGAAACATCCGCGGGGTCGAAGACAACCTGCGTGACCCCGTACCGGTCCCGCAGGTCAATGAAGATCACGCCGCCGTGATCACGGCTGCGGTTCACCCAGCCCATGAGACACACATCCGCGCCATTATCCGAAGCGCGCAAAGCGCCGCAGGTGTGCGTGCGCCGCCAGTCGCCCAGTGGTTCTATTTTCATGCGTATCCGGCTCCCGTACCCGTTGTTATGCGGAATCGCGCGGGGAAAATCCGCGCGCCGCTGATTGAACATTGTATCATAACTGTTTTCATGGCCGCGTTCAATGCAAAGCATGCGGGGCGCACAGGATACGGCCGCCGGGCGCGCCCATGGAAAACAGGCTGCCGCTCCGGACATGAAAGCCATGATACAAACAGAACCGCGCCCGCAATTTATGGCAAATCCAGTGCTGCATTTATTCATTGTATTAGAAATAAATCTTAGTTAATGTAAGAGTAGAAATTAATAAGCATTATTGAATGGAATCCACGGAGACTTCCTTGTTCTCGCGCGCGGCGGTTTGCACGGCGATCTGCACGGCCAGCGCCTTGCGCGCATGCGCGGCGGACAATTCCGGCCGCCTGCCCCGCGCCACGCGCTCCAGAAAATGCGCGGCCGAAGCCTCAAGACTTTGCTCCCAGTCAAGAGCCATACCGCTGCCCACGCCCAGGGTATAGTGTTTTTTCCCGCGCCGCACCTCGATCCACGGCGCTTCGGTGAGCTTGCCGTGAAAATGGTTGCACCAGATGATGCCGTCGGTGCCCGCAATTTCCAGGGTATCGTCCACTGGCAGCCCCGTGGCGCGGATTTCCGTGTCCGGCGCAAAGGTGTGCTCGAACACCCCGTAGCGGCCCGGCGCGCGGAACTTGCACCCGGCTACGATGCGCCCGCCCCGGCGGGGCTTCATGGAGCTGTGATAGCAGCACACGGACTCGACCCCTCCGAGCAGGTAAACCGCCAGCGCGTATTTGTCAAAAGCCGGATGAAAAAAGGCTTTTTCACCCTTGAGCAGATCGGGCAAAGGGCCGGAACCGCCGCGCCCGGCAAGATTTGAGCGCACACGAATGGCGCAGACCTCGCCGATTTCTCCTTCCCGTATAAGCCGCCTGACTCTGCGGTGCGGCTCGAAAAACAGGGAATAATCGTTGACCCGCAGGAAAGCGCGGCCGCGGTGCGCCGCGGCCATGAGCGCGTCCGCCTGTTCCATGCTGTATGCGAACGGTTTCTGCAGGGAGACATGGCGGCCTTTTTCGAGCAGGGAGCGCGCCACGATGTCCCGATCCGCGCCCAGATCCAGAACCTCTACGGCTTCTGCTTGAGCCGCGAACTCGTCGAATTCTGAAAATACGCTGTGAATGCGGCTGTCCGTAGCGAATTTCAGCAATGCTTCCTTGTCCGGGGAATAGACGGCCAGGGATTCGAGGCGCGGCTGTGCGGCATACGCGCGGATCACGGGGTCGAGCAGGGGGCCGCCGCCTGCGATGCCGATGCGCACGGCGGCGTGCGGCTTGTTTGCGCTGCGTTTCGCCATGGCGTCACCAGTCATAAACATAGTTGCGCAGGTACCCGCGAATCGTGGATTTGACCTGTCCGGGCCTTGCGTCCAGCAGAATGCGGCGCAGCGCCTGCGACAGGGGCGAGCCTGTGCCAAAATACTCTTCGAGTTCATCGAGCCGCAGCAGGAGTTCGCCGCCGTCGTTGCGTTCCTGCATCCTGGCCGAGGCGCGCGCCGCGCGCACCAGTTCCGCGAGCACGGGATCCGGCAGCTTCATGGCCGTGGACAGAGCGCCGTACACCAGTTCGGTCTGAATATCCAGAAACAGGTTTTTCACCGGTTGAACTCCTGAATGAACGCGTCGTCCACCTGGTCCGGACGCACCTCGGAGCGCGTTTTGCCCGCGATGATGCAGGCGAACGCGAACTGAATGACCTTCTTGCCGCGCTCGCCCGTAAGGCTTGGCTCTCCGCCGTGCTTCACGCACTGCACGAAGTGGCGCGTGGAATCGCTGAAGCTGTCCTGCCAGTCCGCGCGCAGGTCGTCGAACAGAACGCGGCGGCCGCGCTTTGTGAGCACGAGCGCCGGGGCGTCCAGCAACTGCGCCGTGCACCGGGTGATGGACAGGGATCCTTTTGTGCCTGTGACATCAATGCGTTCGTCCGCCGGAAAATATTTCGAGCGATTGTACAGATTGGGACTCAACGCAAGATCGAAAATGCCCACGCAAGGGGAATTTTTGTAGCGCCACATCAGAACTCCGGGCATGTCCGCGAACGCGAACGAGCGATCCACCCACCCGCGCACGGATTCGATGTCCCCGAAGATGTCAATGGCCTGCGAGAGCTTGTGGTACCCGTCATCAAATACGGCCTGGCCCATGCCCTTTTCCACTTCGAGCAGATGCCACAGCTCCACGGAAAGCGGATACGGGCGCGAGCCGAACATGTTGGTGCCGAGCTTGAAGCGCACGGTCAGCGGCTCGCCGATTTCCCCGCCCGCGATGAGTTCCCTGGCCTTCACGAACGGAGGATAGAATACGAAGTTCTCAAACACCTTGAACAGCACTCCGGCGCGGCGCGTGGCCTCTATCATGCGGTCCGCTTCGAGGATGGTGGTGCACATGGGCTTCTGCACGGATACATGCTTGCCCGCCCCGGCCGCGGCCTCGACCATGCCGCAATGCAGATGGTGCGGGGTGAGCACCTCGACCAGGTCCACCTCGGGATCCGCCAGAAGATCGGAATAATCCGTGTAGGTTCTGGGAACGCCCCACTGTTCCCGGCGCAGGGCCAGACGCTCCGGATCGGGGTCGCAGATGGCGTACAATTCGCAGTCCGGGTTGTCCACATATCCGGGACGGTGCATCATGGAGATGTCGCCCACCCCGGCCAGGGCAGCCTTAAGCTTTTTCTTTGAGGGCGGTTTTTTCGGTTTGCTGCCTGTCATGGTGAAACCGCAAGCTTTCAAAGATGAATCGAACTCTTCAAAACCATACCATGAACGCGCTGCACAGACAATGCATTCCGCCGCCTTGCATTATGAGCGCGCCAGGCTGTGTTTGTAGGCGAACAATCTGTTTATCTGGTTGGTGCCCTCGTAAATCTGCGTGAGCTTCACATCCCGGTATAGTTTTTCCATTCCGAACTCCTCCACAGGCCCGTCCTCGCCCATGATGTCCATGCACTTTGAAACGATCCGCACCGCCAGGTCGCTGGCGGTGTATTTGGCCATGGAACTGTAAGCGGCAATGAGGGACACATCCGTACGGCGCACATTTTTCGCGGCCAGCTCGCGTACGAGATTGTACATGGCCCGTGACTGGAATGCCGCGCCCGCGGCGCCGGAGCGCAGCAGCGCGGACGGCATGACATCCAGCGCCCGCATGAGCGGATGGCTCATGAGCTTGGGCACGCCCAGGAGATCGCAGGAGATCGTGGCGTCAAAATACAACTGGCGGGCCGCCTGGAGCTTAACGCAGAGGTCCGAAAGCGCAGCCTGGCACCACTGGCGTTCAAACAGATAACGGCCATTGACCTTGGTGGCGTTCAGATAATCAAGCAACCGCTGGATAGCCCCGCGCGCGATACCTGTGGCGATGGCGCCAACGGGGCCTCTGGACGCTCCCAGCACATTTGATATCAGCGCTTCGCCCTCTCCCTCGTCACCCACCCGGTCCTCCTCGGGCACAAACACATCCTCGAACACAAGTTCCGAAGCCGGGCACGCCCTCTGGCCCATCTTCTTTTCGATGCGCCCCACCGAAAACCCCCTGGCGTCGTTCGGCACCACCAGGGACACCGTTGTCTCCACGGGGCGCTTGCGGTCGAGAACGGCGCCCACCCAGATGTAACGCGCCACGCTGCCGTTGGAGATAAACACCTTGCGGCCGTTCAGAATGTAGCCGCCGGAAACCTTTTTCGCGTGCGCGCTTAACCGTGCGGTTGCCATTTCGTCACGATCTTCCACATCGCTGCCCGCGTCCGGCTCTGTGATAGCCAAAGCGAAAAGCTGCGGCTCGCCCCTCTTTTCGGCCAGGGCCACGGGCTGCATATAGCGCGAGTAGTGCCGTATGTCCGGAGACAAAAGCAGAGGGCATAAACCCAGGGCGTGCGCACCGAAGATGTTGGCCACACCCGCGCAGTGGCTGCACAACTCTTCCATCAGAACCGCGAAATGCGTGGTGTAGAATCCTTTGCCCCCAAACGGCGCGGGGATGATGTAGCTCAAAAAACCGTGGGGCGAGGCGCGGCGAACAAGATCCCACGGGAAATATGTTTCATCCTCGCCGATCCTCCGGTCAATTTCCAGAGCTGCCGGCGCGATGTGCTTTTCCCCGAAAGCGCGCCCGTCCCTCTGTACGGATTCAAGTTCCCGGCGCAGGCCGGGCATGCTCTTTTCCAGCAAGAGCAGACGGGGATACGCTTCGCGCACGTCGCGCAGCCTGTGCCGCAGTCTTTCAGGGTCCATTCCGCTTCGAGTCATTTCAAGTCTCCGTTCCGCGCCTATTCCAGGCGGCTGGGTCCATAGAGGATGGCCTGGAATTCCGGCGAATACTGGTGGATGAGCGCAGTGCGGGACAGGAGCGCGCTCTTGTATTCGGCTGCGATGCGGTGGGTTTCGCCCAGTTCGATGCGCAGGCTTCCGGTAGCCGCGGTCTGCCCGAAGAGCTTCGCGTTCACCAGCACATCCGCGTGCTGCGCGCAATCATCCTTCACGGGATAGGTCACGTACCGGTAGGTTTTCGAGTCCCGCGCCGGTATTTTTTTGGCAATGACTTTGAAGATTGTCTCCCCGTCCTCCGCCAGGGTCACGACAATTTCATCGCCCCGGTCGTCGAACTCTATGGACGCCAGGAACTTGGGGTAGTTGTACACATTCACGCCGCCGTCGAGCGCAATTTTGGTGGTCACAGGCAGATGATGAACGAACACGTCGAACCGGTTTTTCATAAGCCCCGTAAGCAGGGACGCCGAAGGAACCACGCTCGGAGTTCCGTAGGTCATGGGAATGGAGACGGATATCTCGTTGTAGGGCCTGATGTCCGTATCCCTGTACTCGAAGCAGGTCACGGCCACGGCGCCCACGCCAGGAAACAGGGGCGCGGGATGGAAGGAGCTTTTCGGCATGAATTTTTTAAGCGCGGACATTTTCGCCGGGAAAATTCCCGTGATGGACATTGCGTCGTAGTAGAACACCGGGATTTTCGCGGGTTCGCCTCCGAAGTCCCCGTCCACCTGGTAGACATTTTTGAAAAAAATCATGTCCCTCTGCATGGCGTTCACCTCATCTCATGGTTTGAATTTCGCGATTGATATGTTCAAGGCGGCGCGCGCGGGGCGCCGCCATGGCATGGAGCGTTTTGGCATCGCGCAGAAGCCGTTCGACCCTGTAGTCATTCATATAGCCGTACCCTCCGTGAACCTGCACGGCGTCAAGGCAGATCTGTTCCGCGCACTCCGCGGCCAGCGCGAACCCGAGAAGCCCGGAGCGTCCGCCATACGCCAGAGCGCAGGATGCGGCTATCCGCGCGTCCATGTCCGCGAGCATGAGCCGCACCAGATCGTGATCGCAAATCATCTTCCCGCCCTGGCGCCGCTGAAGAGCGTACGCCACGGCCATGTCGCGCGCCTGTGCGGCTATGCCGATGGCTACGCTTGCGAACACGGGGTCTACGAACCGGTAATAGTCAAGCAGCGGAACCGGGCCGTCGAAGATTTTTGTCACATTTTCTGACGCCACTTCGACCCGGTCGAACCGCACATCGTTCACCGGGCAGAATTTCAGACCCATCCGTGCGGTTTCGGGCATCACCTCAACGCCCGGTGCGTCACGGGGCGCCACAACCCAGCACAACCCGTCCCCGCTCGCGGCCAGAACAGTGAAATACCCCGCAACACCCGCGCCGGCCACCCTGGTTTTCATGCCCGTGACGACAACCCCGTGGGCAACTTTTTCCGCGCAAGTATTCACGCGATCCGGTATCAGGCCCGGGTCCGCGGGGTTTTCTTTAATGGCTGGCGCGAAAATCGGCGGCGCGCCCTGCGACCCGGCCGCGGCTCGGAGCGGCCCGCTCGCGCAATTGTTGCCGTAAAGCAACAGCGGCGCAAGGCCGGCGAAATGCGCTGCGAGCAGAGCGCCTGCCCCGCCGCTGGCGCGCGACGCCTCCTCCAGAAACGCGCAATAGTCCGCCGCTCCAAGACCGGAGCCGCCTTGCTCCACGGGAATCGCGAATCCCGGAATTCCGGCTGCGGCCGCCCGCTCCAGAACGGCTTCACGCACGGCGCTGTTAATGCCATCCAGCAACTCCCACCGCTGCCACAGCGCATCCTTAGAAAAATCCGCGCCCAGTTTTCTCATTTCGTTTTCCATGAGGCCACCATCTCCCTGAAGGCCTGCTCGGGCGTGCGCCGCGGCGTCCATCCGAGCAGCCGTTCCGCTTTTTCACAATTCAAATGAAAAGGGTATCGGGACAAAGTCACCCAATGCGACGATACGGGCGATAGGCCCAGCGCATACGCGGCGTCCGACACAGGTTTGAGCAGAAAGTATGGAACCGCGACTCCGGGTTTGCCGATCAGCTTCAGCATTGTTGCGTAAGACAAGTTGCCGGCGGCGATGTTGAACGCGCCCGGAATCCCTTTTTTCATCGCAAGATGGAACGCCCGGCCCGCGTCATCCTCGTGAACCAGAGGCAGTCCCCGCGGATTCGACGCCGGGTAGAAAACCACCCGGCCGGACAACAGGTCTGCAAAGAAATTATCCGTTCCGGGACCGCACAAAATGGACGGCCTGATCCGGGTTGCGATAATCCCGGGATTATGTTTTTCGAACGAGTCAATCATGCCTTCCACAATGCGCTTGGTGCGCGAGTAATACGAATCCTCGTTCCCGGCCAGCTTAGCCTCCTCGGTCATGGGCGCCTCGCGGCCCGGCCTCGAACCGTAGGCGCAGATGCTGCTGGCCGCCACAAACCTCTTCACGCCCGCCGCACGCACGGCATCGAGAACGCGTTTCGTGCCGTTCACGTTGATTTCGTGAATCGCTTTCTTGTCCCGGATTTCGGACACAATAAACGCCATGTGAACCACGACATCCATGCCGTGAGCCGCCGCTTGCAGATCGCATGTTCTGACATCTCCCCTGATGAATTGGAATTTGGGATTTCTAACGCCCGGTTCGCGCATGTCCAGCCCGCGGACAAGCGTGACTTCATCGTCTCTGAACAGGTATGGAAGCGTGACACGCGCCACATAGCCGGATGTCCCGGTGACGAGCGCTTTCATGGCTTCGCCCCCTTCGTACCGGAACCGAAAGGCGCAACCGACCTGCGCAGCCACTCTCTGAACGATGCAGCGGCGTATGCGGGCAGCATTTTCAGCATGAGCGTTCCATAATCCCGTTCCGGCCCTTCCTTGCGCACGGCAATCAAATCCAGCGCATCGTTTTCACAGGCGGACACGCACAGGCCGCACCCGATGCAGCGTTGCGCATCATGGCGCGGAGATCCGCCCTCCAGAGACCACGCTCGCATGGGACATGCCGTTGCGCACCGCCCGCACGCAACGCACGCAGCCGGGTCCAAACGCGGCATGAACCGGGGCGGCGCGAACAGGCCGGGCGCGCTGAATTGCGTGACGGTGCGCAGCGCATGGCAGCAGCACCCGCAGCATGAGCAACTGTAGTTGCCCTCGCGCGGATTGCCGCCGTTCATCATCCAGGTGACGCACCCATGCTCTTCGGCAACGCGTTTCGCCTCGATGACTTCCGCGCGATCCGCGCGGCGCATAAGACCGCGCGCCAGGAGCGGTTCCGCAACCGGGCCTATGGCCACGCAGTTTTCCGTAGGCTTTCCGCACCCTCGGCCGGACAGGTCCGTGACAACCCGGCACTGGCAATGCGCGATGCCGAACACATCGTAGGGCGCGAGCAGTTCCTCAATCATCTCCGCGGGGAACGCCGCCTGCACGCGGGACGCATTGCTCTGCGCTGGGATGTAACGCAACGGCGCGGGCGCGCGCCCCAGATAACCGGTAATGTATCCGGTGTCCCACACCTTCTCGAACAGTCCGGCGAACCGCTTGTGCCACGAGTTGGCGCGCGCCAGTTCCGGCGTCACAATCGCCATCTCGAAGGTGCCCGGCACGAGCGGAAGGATTGTGTACCGCCGCGGTTTCCCCATCCAGAGAATCACTCTCTTGTTTTCCGCGAGGTTGTCCAGCAAGGCTTTGATGCGTTCGGGAGACTGCCCGCAGCGGCGGGCAACCTGCTTCGCCGTGAGGGGGCGCAGGGGCGCAAGATGCTGCGCCGCGTCCGCCTCGTCTTCGGTGAACATGTGCGCCACAAGTTCGAGCAGGGCCTCGCCCGGAGGCGGTCCGAACAGCAGCACGGACGAATAGTGCTTCATCAGACGGCGATGCGCTCCCGTGACTTTCTTCGCGGAATCAAACCCCTGCATGCGGGCGGCGACATCAACATGCACAGAAACAACGGCCCTGCCGGACCCGGCTTTGCTTGAGGAACCCATAAATGGACATCTCCCAATGAGGCGCGGACCAAGCGGCGCAGCCGTCAATGCGCCCGCAGCCCCTCTGAAAATTCAACTGGCGTGGCTCTTTCTTTTATATTTTCAAAACATCAATGCCCAGCGCGTTCAGAACCACATTCATGGCGGCCTTAACCGCAGCCTTGTTTTGTTCGAGGACCTCATCAACGAGATCCGGGCGGTTTGAACAGACGGCGCGGATCAGGGATTCGTTGATTTTGAGGAACAGGTCTCTGGGCAGCGGCGGCAGCGGCATCACGCCAGAATCCACCAGCATGTTCAGCGTCTTCAAATATGTATTGAAAAACATCCGGAGGACGAGATTGTCACCAATGCGCAATAATTCGTTGTAGAAATCGCGCTCAATGTCCGCATAATCCCGCGCCGTGATTCCCTGCGTGTACCGTTTAATGATTTCCATGAGCGCGCGCTCGTGGCCCGGCCCGGCGTTGATCGCGGCGGAAACACAAATCTGCCGGTAAAGCCAGTTGGCGAAATCATGCATGGCTCGGAAAGTTTCCGGATTGACCACAGCCTGGGGGCACGCGGCAAGAAGCGGAGACAGAGCGTCGAGACCAACCGTATGGCGGAAATCCAGCACTGTTGCGCCGCGGCCCTGCACGATTTCAATCCATTCTTCGCGAGCAAGTTCCTGCAGGGCCTGGCGCACCGTGACGCGAGACACTCCGTGCGTGTCCGCGATGTCGCGCTCCGCGGGAAGCCGCTGGCCAGCCCGATACCGGCCCGTGAAAATGTCCTGCCGCAGCCTTGCCGCAATCTGCGACGAGATCGCCTCTCGCTTCACAACCTGCATTGGCATACTTTCCAGGCTCATCGGCGTATCGGCCCATCCATGAATTGATTTCACCCTATTGGTATTATTGTCCTACCAATTAAGCCAAAAGTCAAGATTCGCGAAAAAAATCCGTAGCGCACGCGGCCGCGAAAAACCGAATTTCAGATTTCCCGTGACAATTCGGGTTGGAATCTGCATAATGGGAACTATGACGGACCTGCCCGAAGCCTTCAGCAACCTGAAAAGCGCCATGCCGTCGCAGTCCGACATCCGCAATTACAAGACATCGGCCAGCGAGGAGCAGGTGCTCAAAACCCTCGGAGAAATGAAGCAATCCTTCATGGCCGACGGCATGGATGAAGCGGAAGCAGACAAACGGGTCTCGATGATGCTCGAGGCCTACGGCATCGCAAAGGAGGTTTTTAAGGACTATTACAATAACAATATCCAGACGCCGTGACGCCGCCGCCCGCACCCCGCGCCAGTGCCTCCTCCGACACCCAGAAAATTCTTCCCAAAAGAAATAATCAAGAAACAATTGACATTGTAAACACCGATACTTAAAATCAAATGTTGACTAAATGACGCACTTTTGGTTTCGTGCGCGAAAAAGTCCGCAGCGCCTCCGCAAAGGAAGCAGACGGAGGCGCAAACATGTTGGGCGCAGAAACATTAAAAAAGCCCGGCGTGAAGCGGATTTTTATGTAGTAAAGCACCTTGGCAAACGCAAACCGGAGGGATGCCCGAGTGGCTAAAGGGGGCAGACTGTAAATCTGCTGGCGGACGCCTACGTTGGTTCGAATCCAACTCCCTCCACTCTTGAAGCGCCGCCATGCGCACAGCGCGGCCGGCCCGCGGGAGTAGCTCAGTTGGCTAGAGCACAAGCCTTCCAAGCTTGGGGTCGCGGGTTCGAATCCCGTCTCCCGCTTGGCAACAACGCTGCCGCCAACGTAGCTCAGTAGGTTAGAGCGTATCCTTGGTAAGGATAAGGTCACCGGTTCGAATCCGGTCGTTGGCTTGAGCAACATTAAGGAAAGCGCGGCACACTGAACCAGACAAGGTCCGTAAAAACACACGAACGATTCTGGAGGTTGACATGGGCAAACAGAAATACGAGCGAACGAAACCGCACGTAAATATTGGAACGATCGGGCACGTGGACCATGGCAAGACCACGCTCACGAGCGCGATCACGCGCGTGCTGGCCAACCTGGGCCGCGCGCAGCACATGGCGTTTGACCAGATTGACAAGGCGCCGGAAGAG
>JAGUYV010000332.1 GCA_020061125.1 bacterium
CGAGAAGTCCTTGCCGATGAGCGGGCGCGGAGTGCCCTCGCTCTCTTCGCCCCCGGTGCCGTGCGCGCGCCGCTCCACGCCGCGCGGCGCGTTTTCATACTCGCCCACGCTCTGGTTAATCTGATCGTCCGCGCGCACGAACATGTCCGTGAGGCCCGCGGGATCAAAGTACGCTATGGACAGCATGCCCACGAAGATGATGATGAGCATGAAGCAGAAGTCAATGTAAGGCATCAGAAAACTGATGCGCTTACCCCCGCTGGCTGACGATTCGTTTTCTGGCTTCATATCCGAACAACATATTCAATAGGATGGAGAGCGACAGGCCGGTGATGGTCGGCTCGATTTTCACATAGATGCCGTACCCGATGGCGGCGATGTCGCGCTCTGCGATGGCCGGGCCGATGAGCAGGCCCAGGCCGAACAGCGTGCAGATGAGGCCCATGCCCTGGGCCGTGTTGGCCATGGTGACAATCTTGTCTTCGTAAGTTTCCGTGGACACCAGGCCCACGACGCAGGTGCCGATGAGCACCATGGCGGCCCAGTATGTGCTGAACATGGTGAGCAGCACCAGGGGCACGCCCGCGGCAAGAAAAATGGCGATCACGATTTTGTCCTTGAACCGGTCCGGGGCGCCGCCGCTCATGGCGCCGATCATGCGCAGAATCCACAGGATGCCGGTGAGCGCCCAGGCTATGAGCACGAAGGGCTTGAGGGATTTTGTGATGGGATCCTTGCGCGCCTTTTCCTTGATGCCCGCCATGCCCTTGAGCGCGCCTTTTTCCACTTTGCCTTTGCCGTCCGCTTGCGCAGTCTGCGCGGGCGCGGCCGCGTCGTCGGGGCGCGTCATGACCATGACATTGGGCTGTTCGTACACTTCATATCCAATGCCCTGGGCCGAGATTTTCAAGGGCAGCATGGTGCGCTCACTGTAAATGAACGGGGCTTTGCTCAAGAGCACGGGTTTCCCCTTGTAATCCACTTCGAGCTTGCCGATGGTGAACACCGTGCGCGCGCCGTCCCATTCCAGAACCGCCTGCAGGGTCTGTTCGTTCCAGGAGACCTTGGCGCCCATGGCTTCGCTCACGAACCGCAGGGGCACGAAGATCACGCCGTCGCGCTCTACAGGAGGCACATCCGGAATGATCACGCGGCCGTTGACCACGATGGTGTAGTCCTCGCGGAACTGGATTTCGTCGGGCAGCACCTCCTGGCCCAGGGCCGGAGCCTTGCCCTGCTGCGCGGCCGCGCGCTGGCCGGGCGCGATGCACCCAAGCAGCGCAACCGCCGTGAGGATGAGTATCAACCGTTTCATCATTGAAAGTCCCTCTGTCCCGCGGCTCGCGGCGGGTGGCGTGCGGCCCTGTTTATTTGACAGGCATGGCCCGCGCCGGGTTCCCGGTTCCGTGATCCGCGTTGCGTACCGCTGACCAATCTATGATCTAATATCCCTGAAATTTTCATATTGTTTCAAAAAAACAATGTGCCTTGTGCGCAAATCAGTTCAAAGGATACCGCGGATGCAAACCCGCCTCGCTCCCGGTTCTCGTTTCATGCTGCTTGCCTGTCGTGCGGGGAATCGTTGGTTTCAGCCGGAGGTGCGCCAGGGTTTGAAGCCCTGCTTGTAGAGGTCCGCTCCGGTGGTGTCGTTTACCACAACGGCCGGAAAATCACGGACTGTGAGTTCGCGGATGGCTTCTGGTCCGAGGTCTTCGTAAGCAACAACCCGCGCGGCGGTGACGAGCCGGCCGAGCAGTGCGCCCGCGCCGCCCACGGCGGCGAGATACACGCACTTGTGGCGCACCATGGCGTCTATGACCTCGGGCGCGCGGCCGCCTTTACCGATCATGGCTTTGAGTCCCGCTTCGGCCATGAGCCGCGGCGAGTACGCGTCCATGCGGTAGCTGGTGGTCGGGCCGGCCGAGCCAATGGGTTCGCCGGGTTTGGGCGGGGTCGGCCCCACGAAATAGATGATCTGCCCGGCAAGGTTCACGGGCAGGGGTTCGCCGCGGTCCAGGGTTTCGACCAGGCGCTTGTGCGCGGCGTCGCGGCCCGTGTAGATGACGCCGGAAATGCGCACATCGTCGCCGATGCGCAACTGTTCCAGCATTTGGTCTGACAGAGGGGTTGAGAGTTCGATGCGGCTCATGGGGTTCACAGCTCCACATGCGCGTGACGGTGGGAATGGCACTCGATGTTCACGGCCACGGGCAGGCTGGCCAGGTGGCAGGGGTGGGACTCGATGTGCACGGCCAGGGCGGTGACGCGGCCGCCCAGTCCCTGGGGGCCGATGCCCAGGGCGTTGATGCGCCCGAGCAACTCCTTTTCGAGCGCGTCCAGATCCGGGTCGGGATTGGGCTGGCCCAGGGCGCGAAGCAGGCTGTGCTTGGCCAGGAGCGCGGCTTTCTCGAAGGTGCCGCCCAGGCCCACGCCCACCACGATGGGGGGGCAGGGGTTGGCCCAGGCCTTTTCCACGCAGTCCACGATGAAGGCCTTGACGCCCTGCGCGCCGTCGCTGGGCTTGAGCATGCCCACGCGGCTCATGTTCTCGCTGCCGCCGCCCTTGGCCATGAAGGTGATGGAGAGCCTGTGGCCGGGCACGATGCGCGTGTGGATCACCGCGGGGGTGTTGTCGCCGGTGTTCACGCGGTCCAGGGGGCTGCGCAGCATGCTGTTTCGGTTGAAGCCCTGCTTGTAGCCCTGGCGAACGCCCTCGTGCACGGCGTCTTCGAGCGCGCCGCCGGTGATGTGCGCGTCCTGCCCGGCCTCGATGAAGAACACGGCCACGCCGGTGTCCTGGCACAGGGGCATGTCGCACTCGGCGGCGATGCGCGCGTTGTCGCGCAGTTGCTGAATGATGGCGCGGCCCTGCGGGGACTCCTCGGCCTGCGCGGCGCGGTC
>JAGUYV010000102.1 GCA_020061125.1 bacterium
CCGGGGGCGGCATCGTGTCGGGCGACGCCGCGGCGGGCGCGCATCAGGCCCGGCACTCCATCACCGTGCTTCGCCTGGCCGGCGCGCGCGGGGTCACCTCCGACACCCTGGACGCCAATGAACAAAACGCCTCGGGACCGGGCGTGTATTCTTTTCTCGTGAAAAGCAACAACCAGGACATCCGTCTGTCCGTGAAGATCGATCAGCTCGACACCAACGAGCAGGTTCTCGAAAAAGTCGCGGACGCCATCAACGGCGCGGGCCTGGGGCTGAACGCTGACATCGAGCGCAACAACCTGGCCGGGACCGCGCGCCTGCGCGTGGACGGCTTCGCGCCCGGCGCCATATCGAGCGTGTCGTTGCGAGACGCATCCCGCACCCTGCTCGCGGACATCGGCCTGTCCACAAAACGATTCGCCGAGGGCACAACCGGAGGCATCACCGAGGTGAACGACAACGCCGTGTTCACCATTGACAACGCCACCTTCGTGAGCGGCACGAACCGGGTCGCACTCTACGACGGATCCCTCACATATCCCATAAGAAACACCGAAGACGGCACGCACATGCTGGGCGGATCGAACCGCGGAGGCGGCGGCCTGTACGGCGCGCATCGCGCCACCATCAACCTTGACGCCGCGGGCACGGCCGCACTTCAGATCAACCCGGACACGGACGCCGCGGCGCAGGGCATCGAATCCTTCATGGACAGCACCGGCAAGTTCCTGGATCTGCTGGAAGTGCATACGGCCCATGCATACAGCCAGGCGTCCGGCTTCATCCGCTCCGAACTCGATGCGCGAGCGCGCAGCCTCGAAGACATGGGAATAAAAGAGAGCAACGGCACCTACAAAATCGAGCGCGACACCCTGCTGCGCGACCGTCTCGACAATAACCCCGGCGCGGTGCAAAGCCTGTTCGCCGGTCCGGGCGGGCTGGCGCGGCGCACGGTGTTCGGAACGCTCCAGGCCTCGATTGCGCCCATGGTGAACTTCGCTCCCGCGGAAACGCTTTCCGATTCATCCCTGGCCCGCATCACCGGAACATTTTTCAACAGCACATTCTGAATCGGGCCGGACCCGCGCAGCGCATGCGCAGGGCCTTGCGCACATCCCGGCATATCTGATCCATGGACCCATCTCCCGAACAGAACCGCGACGATCCCGGCAAACGGTTCGGCCTGGCTTTGTTCTATTTCTTGACATGCGCGGCTATTGCGGGCGGCGCGACCGCTGTGCGCCTGGCGCTGTGGGACAAGGGCATGAGCGCGAGCGAAGCCCTGGCGTACCAGATAGCAACCCTGCCCGACGCCGCGGCGGTCGAGGCCCAGGCGCGCACATTCGGGCAGCAGCCTCTGTATTATCTGCTGGCGCACCACTGGATGCGCGTGACGGGCGAGAGCCTGTTCAACCTGCGGCTGTTTTCCGCACTGTGGGGCGCGGCCTGGCTCATGCTCCTGTATCCCGCTGGCGCGTGGGTTTCCGGCGGACGGCGCACGGGCGGCTGGCTCGCCATGGCCTTGGCCGCGGTTTCGCCTTTCGCCGCCTACATTTCCCTGCTTGCCGGACCCGACGCCATGCTGGCCGCCCTGGCGCTGGCCAGCTTCATTGCTTTCCTTGAATTTACACGGAATAAGACGCCCGCGTGGGCCTGGCCCGCATGGGGCGCGGCCACGCTGTTCCTGCTGCTCACGCACCCTCTGGGCATCGCCGTTCCCTTGTTCCAGGCCGCCGTCATGGCTTTGCTGCGAAAAGACAAAAGCCTGTGGTTCCGCCGCTCGTGGTTCGCGCTCGGGGCAGCCGTAATTCTTTTTTTCGTGCTTCTGCGGGGTTCCATGCCACCGGATGAGCAGCGGCAGGTGGCGTTCACGCTTCCGGAATCCATGAAGCAGCTTCAGTTGCTGCTTGCGCTCGCGGGGCTGGGGTTTGTGAACGGAGGCCCGCCCTCCCCGCTCATGACATTCGAGAACTACACGGCGCTGTCGGTGTTTTCGTGCCTGGCAACGGGCATGGCGTTCGCCTGGGCGCTGCTGCTGCGCCGGAGCGAACCTGAACGAGCGCGCGTACTGATCCTGTTCGCGGCCGTGCCCGCGGGCGTGATGTTTTTGGCCAGCGCGTCATTCAAGACCCCGGTCCTGTGGAACAGCTTTGCGTTTTTCAGTTCCGCGGCCTATCTGCTGATTGTGTTTGCGCTTGTGCGCGGCCGGAGCCGCAGCGCGCGTGCGGCGCTTGCCGCCATTTTGCTTATTGTCAATATCGCCGGCTTTCAGGCGTATGCGCGCGCGCCCCACTTGTCCAGCGACTGGCGCGGCGCGTTCGAGCATGCCGCAAAGCATGGCGCGGGAGATGCGCGGCATCCGGAAACACTGTTGAGTCTCGCGCCTCCAGAGCACCGGCCCCTGACCGCATATTACGCGCAGAGCGAGCCGGGGTTGTCCGTGACTGCCGCGCGCGTGTCGCCCATAGACGGCCGGTTCGAAACCGCGCCCTCGGCGCTCGCCGCGCAGGCCGCGCATTCCAAAGACTGCTTCTGGATTGTGATTGCAAAGGACACGCTCAAAAAGGAAATGCCGCGCGCGTGGCGCAAACGGTTCTTCAATCTGCATCACGGGCGCGCATTCCGCAGCGTGTTCACGAATCAGGACCTCTTCGTGGAGCAGCTTTGCGCCAAGGCGTCCACCAAGAGCCTGCGCGCCATGTCCCTCGAACATTTCACCGCCTTCCTGCTGGCCACGCCGGAAACAGCCAACCCGCTGGATGACCGATACGCGCGCGCCAATTTCTTCTTTGAAAAGGGCTATCTGGACATGGCCGAGCGCGAAATGCTCGGCATCAGAAAACAGTACGGGCATCTGCGCGGCATCGGCCTGAACCTGTGCTTCATCTCCCTTGCCAGGGGTCGGGACGAGAAAGATCCCGGGCGGCTTGAGCAGGCGCTGCCGCTGTGCCGGTCAGCGAAAGAAGACGAACCGCAAAACGCTTATATTGATTCGCTGATCGGTGAAGTTCTTTTTCATCTCGAACGCTACGCAGAGAGCCGCGCACCGCTCGAAACCGCGATTGGCGACAAAACGCTGTGCAGGGACAATGCCGGCGCGTGCCTGCGTTCGTCCTATTTCCTGGGCGCGGCCCTGTACCGGCTCGGCGAAAAGGAAGCCGCACTGCCCCACCTCGAAAAAGCCGCAACCGCCACGGACATTGGCCCCCGCGCATCTTATCTTCTGGGAGTCGCCTATTACGAACTCGGTTATCCCGAAGACGCCATTCCGCATCTCAAACTCGTGATCGGCGCGCAGCCCTTCGGGGAACACGCGGTGAGGCTTCTGAAACAAATCGAAACCGAGAACCCGGACCTGTTCAAAAAGGAACAAAGAGGCAGATTCCAGATCGAATCTCCATGAAACACATCGGCGTCATGATTCAGTTTATTGGCAGAGTGAAAGAAAAAACGCTTCCCTTGCCGGGTTCGCTTTCGGCCCAGATGCGGCCCCCGTGCAACTCCACAAGCTCCCTGGAAATGGCCAGCCCCAGGCCCGTGCCCGGATATTCGCGCCCATCGCGCCGGTCCACCTGATAAAACCTGTCGAAAATATGCGAAAGTTCATGCCTGGGCATGCCGATGCCCGTGTCGGACACGGACACAATCACATGGTTCGCGTCCTGTGGATGGGAGATGCGGATGGTTATGGTTCCGCCTGACGGGGTGAACTTGATGGCGTTGCCCACGAGGTTGAACAGAATCTGTCCCAAGCGCTCGCTGTCCGCGTTCACGCGCGGCAGGTGCTCGGGCACGCTCATGAGGATCTGCAGCCTGCTCTGGCGCAGGCGTTCGCTGAACACCTCCTCCACGGTGCGCAGTTCATGCGCCAGATCCACATAGCGGCGGCGCAGTTCGAGGCGGCCTGCGTCCAGCCGCGACAGGCTCAAGAGGTCCGCAATCAGTTCCTGCAGGTTGCGTCCGCGCCGCAGCACAACTTCGAGAGCTTCGCGCTGATTGTCGCTGATCTCGCCCAGCGCGCCTTCCAGAAACATGGACACATAGCCAATGATGGTGGTGAGCGGGGTCTTGAGTTCGTGCGACACCGTGGACAGAAATGTGTCCTTTACCTCGTTGGCTTTCTGGAGCTTGATATTGCTGTCAAGCAACTGCTGGTTCACCTTTTCCAGTTCGCGCGAGTACATTTCCAGGCTGGCGTGCGCGCTTTTGAGGCGCGTGGAATAATCCTCGACCTGCTGCTTGGACTGGCGCATTTCCCGCATGCTCTGGCTCAAGCGCGCGGCCATGACATTGAACGATTCGGCGAGCTGCGCGATTTCGTCGTGTCCCGAGGCCTCGATGCGAAAATCCATGTTGCCGCGCCCAATCTGCTCCGCGCCCTTTTGCAAATTTCTGATGGGGCCGGTGATGCGGCGCGTGATTACAAGCCCCAAGAGCATGGCCAGAAGCAATCCGATGACGGAATAGAAGATTGTATTTTTGAGCATCTGGGAGCGCGCCGAGGCGATGAATGCGGTGCTGGTCCGCAGCTCGAACACCGCGGCCACGGAACCGTCCAGGGCGCGCAATTTCATATACCCGCCTATTTCGCCGCGGTCGAGGAAGTTGCGGATACGCCTTTCCGCGGTCTTGCCTCCGGTGAAGAATTCGCGGGGCAGCGTGGGAATCCAGTTCTCGCGCGTGGAATTCACGAGTCCGTCCACGGTGTACACGCTGGCCACGCCACCGGTACGCCCGAAAATGTCGCGGAGCACATCGTCTTCGCCATTGAAGTAATATCCAGCGATCACCGCGCCCACGGCGTCGCTGCGTCCGTCGCCGGGCAATGCGTTCGAGGCGTCCGGCGCGCGGAACACGGGCGCCGCCACTTTGAGCACAAGCCCGGGCGGACCGCCCCCGGGGCCGGGGAGCGGGTTTTCTATCAGCCCCTCTTCCCAAAGCGCCGTCGCATCCATGAGCGCATATCCCGCGGCGCTGCGCCCCTTGAGCGCTTCCTGCACAAAGGAATCCGATGACAGGTTGTAGCCGAGAGTCTCGAATTCATTACCGCTGCGAAACAGCACATCCCCGTTTCCGTCCACAATGGTCAGAAAACTGACTTCGGCGCGGTCCGCGTCGGAGAGCGAATTCTTGCCCACGCCCTTGATCATCTCGGCTTTGGCGGGCGCCTGGATGTCATGCGCCAGAATGCGGCCGAGATACATGTTGTGGGATACGGAACGCGCCACGCGCGTGAGGGTGCGTTTCTTGCGGTCCAGCACCAGGGAGCAGACTTCGAGATCCGAGATCATGCGCCGCCGGGCTTCTTCGTGGATGCGGCCGTACAGGGCGCGCACCTGCAGGATGGTGGGAATGCTGGTTGCGCCGAGAACCACCAGGATGAAGGCCACGACCAGCCTTGTTCCCAGAGATGTTTGGAATGATTTCATGAACCGGTTCCTCGGCGCATCCGGCTGATGGATTCAGATCAGGCCCATCTGCTTCATTTCCATGCGGATGGCGGCGCGCTCCGGCTCGTGGAACCTGTCGAACGCTCCGCTCATCTGGTCCGAACAAATGCCCATCAGAGACAACGCGGTTTTCACGCCCTTCAAGTAACTGCTCCAGAAGCGGCCGTGCCGGTAGAGGCTGTTCAGATAAATAACCTGTGCCTGAAGCCGGTCCACGGTTTTGAAATCGCGCTTTCTTGCGGCGTTGTACAGATTCACAAACAGGTCCGGGGCGATGTTCGCTCCACCGGGGATACCGCCCGCTCCATGGAACAGCACAGCCTCTGCGATGAGCGTTTCCACGCCGATGAATACATGGAAATCCGGGCGGTTTTTGAAATGCTGCAGCAGGCCCTGAAGGTAAGTCATGTCCCCGTGGCTGTCCTTGATGCCTGCGACGCGCTCGTTGGCGCTGATGCGCACCACAATGTCATGGTCGAGATGCGTTTTGGTGAGCGACGGGATGTTGTAAAGTAACAGGGGCAGCCTGGAGTTCGACGCCACCCTGCCATAGAAATCCACAAGTTCGTCGCCGCCGAGCGGGTAATAAAACGGCGGCAGCACCACCACGGCGTCGCCCCCGATCCGTTCCACCAGTTCGATGTTTTTTATCACCTGCAGATATGACGGATCGCTGACTCCGGCGTACACGGGCACGCGGCCGTTCACTTCCTCGACCGCGGTCTCAATCACGGCTTTTTTCATGGCCGGGGTCAGGGACGGAAATTCGCCCGTGCTGCCAAGCACGAAGACGCCGTGCACGCCTCCGTCCAGCACATGGTTCACCAGCCGGCGCAGCCCGGCGCGGTCCACGCGGTCCGGCTTGATCAAAGGGGTCACCAGCGGGGGAATGATGCCGTGCATTTTTTTGATTTTCGCCATTGTCGTGTTTTCCCGGTTTCTTTATGTCTGTGTGCCGTCCTTGGCTTCAAGTTTGCGGGCGCGCTGCTCCTGAATCCACGGGACCAGCACGCTTAACACGGCCAGAACCAGCAGGCCCAGGGCGATGGGCGACTTGAACATGGCCGCCGCATTTCCTCCGCTGATGCTCAAAGCGCGGTGCAGGTTGGCTTCGGCGATTGGACCCAGAATCACTCCCAGAATCAATGGGCCGGGAGGGAACCCGAGCTTTTTCATCGCATATCCGAACACGCCGAACGCGAGCATGATGTACACGGACATCATGGTGCCGGTCATGGCGAACGAACCGACCACGCAGAACACCATGACCAGGGGCCAGAGGAAATGCGGCGCGATGGCCACGGTGCGCGAGAACAGGGGCGCGCCCAGAAGCCGCACCGGAAGCACGAGAATATTCGCGGCCATCAGCCCCGCGAAGATTCCCGTGACCAGAATCTGCACCTTGGGGTCGGGGTTGTCAAAAAGTGTCGGCCCCGGCTGCAGGCCAAGGATGATCATGGCTCCGAGAAGAATGGCTGTGACCGAGTCGCCGGGGATGCCAAGCGTCATCATGGGAATCATGGCGCCGCCGGTCACGGCGTTGTTCGCGCTTTCGCTGGCCGCTACGCCCTCTATGGATCCTTTGCCGAATTCTTCCTTGTGCCGGGACGCCTTTTTCGTCTGGTCGTAGGCCACGAACCCGGCGATGTCGCCGCCCGCACCGGGTATTGCGCCGATGAGCGTGCCGATCACGCTGCTGATGCCGAGCGGTGCGAGGAGCCGTTTCATTTGCTCTCGGGTTGGAAACATTCGCGTGATCGCCGTTGCGCCTCGCTCCGGGGGACGCAGGGTTTCCACCTGCGAAAGCGCTTCGGTGACCGCGAACACGCCGATCATGAGCGGGATGTACCGCAGGTCCGATTCCGGCAGGTTCGGGATGCCAAAGGTGAGCCGATCCACATCGAACACCGCGCTTCGGCCCGCGGACGCGAACAGCATGCCCAGCGCGCCCATAATCAGGCCCTTTAGAATCGAGCCTTCGCTGACTCCGGCGATGATGCTCAAGCCGAACACGGCGAGGCAGAACATCTCGAACGGGCCGAAACCCAGGGCGAACCCGGCGATGGGCTGCGCCACGGTGATGAGGATGATCGTGGAGAACACGCCGCCAACCGTGGAGGCGATGGACGATACATTGAGCGCCAAAGCGGCCTTGCCCTGCTGCGCGAGCGGGAACCCGTCGAATACCGTGGCCGCGGCCGCGGGCGTGCCGGGAGTGCGGATCAGGATCGCGCTGATCGCCCCGCCGTGCATGGCGCCCACATACACGCCCAGCAGCACCATCATGCCCGCCAGCGGCGGATGAATTTTGAAGGTGAACGGCACCAGGAGCGCGATGGACATGGTGGCCGTCAGCCCGGGCAGCGCGCCCGCGAGGATGCCCGCGATCAGGCCGGCCAGCATGTACAACATCACCCGCGCCGTGAACAGCGTTTCAAGCGCTTCGCCAAGATGCTCCACGCATCAGCCTCCAAGCAGCCCGCGGATAAATTCATCCACGGGGCCTTCAATCACTGGCACATTCAAAAACACGCCGAACAGCCAGTACACGCCCAGGCCCGCAACCATGCAGAATATCGCGCCCGCGGCCCACGCCCATGCGCCGCCTCGCGGCTTGAGCATCAGAAAACTTGCCCCGAGAAACGCCACGGTGGACGCGACATAGCCCACGCGCGTAAGCAGGAATATGTACAGGCAAAGCAGCGCGAAAAATCCGATCATCAACCCGGCGTGCGGCCCGAACAATGGTTGCTTATCAGCTTCGGGTTTGCGCGTGAACAGGTTTGATGCTATCAGCAGCGCCGTTAGCGCGCAAATCAGACCAATCAAAGCGCGCGGAAACGACATCACGCCCAGGCCCCGCGCCTGTTCGTGTTCCTCCATGGGAGCGGACCCGAGCAGCGCACCGAACGAGCGGTCTTCTTCTTGCGCGAAGGCCAGAAATGCGTCTGCGTCCTGCCAGGCCAGCGACACCCCGCGACGCGCACACGCCTCCTGAAACTCCGGCGAATCAAAACCCTTCTTGAAACTGTCCGTGAGAATTTTCTTGATTTCGCGGGGAGTTCCCCGGGGCACGCCCAGCCCGCCCCAGGCGCCGGCCTCGACATCAAAGCC
>JAGUYV010000340.1 GCA_020061125.1 bacterium
GGATGCGCGGCCGGTGGCGCGCCACCGCCTTTCTGGCGCATCACGCGCATGTAGTGCGGCGCGCAGGTGGGCTTGAACTGTATGGGCGAGGTTTTGGATTTCTCGTGGATCCACTCCAGGAGATCTTCGTAGTCCTGTCCGTTGATTTCCTGCCCTTCCTGGAGCATGGCGCGGCCCGTGGGCACGAGAAGAAAAATGTGGTGCGCCACGGCGCCGATGGACACGGCCAGATCATGAATCTTTTCGATGTTCATGTAGTTCGCAATCGAAACTGTGGTGTTGATCTGGAACTCGATGCCGTTTTTCCTGGCGATGGCCAGGCCGTTCATGGCTTTTTCAAATGCGCCCGGTTCGCCCCGGATGGCGTCGTGTGAAGCGGCGTCGTGACCGTCTATGCTCACGCTGATTCGCTTGATGCCCGACTCCTTCATTCTGTGAGCGGTGCCGTCCGTGATAAGAGTCCCGTTCGGCGCCATGACCATGCGCAAACCGATTTCAGTTCCGTGCGCGGCCAGATCGTAGACATCGTCGCGCAGCATCGGCTCGCCGCCCGTGAGAATGATGATGGGCTGGCCGACTTCGCGAATCTGGTCGAGCAGGGCGATTCCCTTATCGTGCGATAGTTCGCCTTCATATACATGGTCCTGGGCGCTGGCGCGGCAATGCACGCACGAGAGGTTGCAGCGCCGTGTGATTTCCCAGGCTACGAGTCGCAGGGTGGAGTCAATGGGTTTGGCCATGGTCATTCGACTCCGATCTCTGCGTTCGTGAGGTAGCACGCGGGTTCCTCGGCCCAGGGGTCGCCGGTCATGGCTTCGGCGCGCACGCGGAAGCCACCGCCGCAGATGTCCAGGAACCGGCATTTTGCGCAGCGCCCCTTTACATATTGCAGCTTGTTCTTCAGGCCTTTCATCAGCGGGTCCGAGGTGTCGTTCCAGATTTCGCTGAATGGCCGCTGGCGCACATTGCCGAAAGTGTAGTGGCGCCAGAACTGGTCGGGATGCACATTGCCGAGGTGGTCCACGCAGGAAATGCGCTGTCCCGACGCGCTGCCGCGATTTCTTTTGAGCAACTGCATGACCTGCTCCGCCTCCTGTTCACGGCCTTCATCAAGCAAGGTCAGATAGATAAACGGGCCGTCGGCCTGCAGGTCCACGGTGAGCATCTCCAGGACACGGCCGGATTCGGCCAGTTCCCGGGTTTTGCGGAAAATGTCGAGGAGCAGTTTGCGCTTTTCGGGTTTGGGCACATCGTGCTCGATGAGCTTGCTGCCCCGGCCGGCGTACACAAGATGATAGAAGCAGCAGCGCGGGATATTGTTTTCGACGATGAAATCGAACACGAAGGGCATGATTTCCCTGTAGTTGTCGTTGGTGATGGTGAAGCGGAGTCCGACCTTGACGCCTGCGTCCATGCAGTGCTTGATGCCGGTGAGGGCCTGCTCGAATGCTCCTTTGACGCCGCGGAATTTGTCGTGCGTGCGCGGTTCGCCGTCTATGCTGATGCCCACATACACGAAGCCCGTGTCTTTGATGCGTTTCGCGGTTTTTGCGTCAATGAGCGTGCCGTTGCTGGAGATGGTGATGCGCATGCCACGGTCGCGCGCATACGCGCCCAGCTCGAACATGTCCGGGCGCATGAGAGGCTCTCCGCCGGAAAACAGGAGCACGGGCGCGCCCATGGCGGAGATGTCGTCTATCATGGCCTTTGCCTCGGCCGTGGTTAGTTCACCGGGCGCCGGATTCGCGCATGCACTGGCGTAGCAGTGCGTGCATTTCAGATTGCAGGCCTGTGTGCTGTTCCACACCACAATGGGTTTGTCGCCATGCCCGCCATGCCCGCCACGGAGCGTGGGGCTGTCTTCTTCGTAACGGATGCGATCCGATTCCGTGAGAATGCCGCAGTACAGTCTGGTGATGCTGATCATTTGACAACTCTTCTTTCTTTAATGTTTTTCAGCGTTTCAAACATAGCTGGCCGCAATTTTGTTTCCCGCTGCAAATCCGCCGATGGCGCAAATCAATTGAAAAAGGTGCCGTGCATGTCTTTGGATAAAAAATTCACGCCGAGGAAAGTGATGAGCATGACCACGAAACCCAGGATGAGGACGATGTTGGTGCCGCGGCCGCGCATGCCGCGCACAGCGCGCGTGTGCAGATACACGCCGTACACCACCCACAAAATGAATGACCATGTCTGTTTCGGGTTCCAGAGCCAGAACGCGTCGTCCACATTCATGCTCCAGATTGCGCCCGTGACAATCGCGATGGTCAGCAGGGGGAAGCCCATGCTCACGAACCGGTAGCTCATGGTGTCGAGCCAGTCCAGCGCGGGCAGCTTGAGCCGCGACGGCGCACGCTTGACTTTGAGAAAATACTCCTTGAGGAAATACGCCAGCGCGGACACAAACGCGAGGGTGAAAAAAGCGTAGGCCGTGAATGCGAACGGAACATGGAAATAGAGCCACTTGCTTTTGAGGATCGGCACCAGGCCTGACGCTTTGTTCGTGGTGAAGAATGCGAATGAAAGCCCGAGCACGGCCAGAGGCGAGACAAACATTCCCAGGGAATAATTCTGGAACACGGTCTGCATGATCGCGTATGCCGCAGCCAGGATCCACGAAAAGAGCATCATGGTCTCGAAAGTATTCGCGGCCGGGAAATGCCCGGAATCCACCCAGCGCGCGATGAGCAGCGCCGTGTGCAGGGCCACGGCGAGCCAGATGCCCCGCGCCAGAGCGCGCTTGAGCGCTTCGCGGCCCCACAGCGCCGCCGCGCCGAGCGTGATGCTCAAAATCAGATATGCCGCAATGGTCGCAACAAGGAGAATGATCACGGCCTGTCCCATGGCTATTTCCTTTCCCCGTTGTTATCGCCGCCGTCCGCAGGTTCGAGATCGAACAGCTTCTTGAGCGCTTCCATGTACGCGGCGCCGTCGTTGTCGGCCGCGGCTTCCTTGAGGCGCACCGTGGGCTGGTGCAGAATCTTGTTCGTGATGGCGCGCGTGAGCAGTGTGATGGCCTGCTGGTCTTCATCGGACAAGTGTCCGAATTTTTTCATGGCCTTGCGCAGTTCTTTTTCTCGGATGGATTCGATTTTGGAACGGAAATGGGTGAGCACGGGAACGGCCTCGCGGCCCGACATCCAGGCGTCCCACTCGCCCAATTCCTGCATGATGATGGTCTCGACTTTGACGATTTCCTTGCGCCGTTTTTCCAGGTTCTTTTGCACCACGGTTTTGAGATCGTCAATATTGTAAAGAAACACGCTGGAGAGTTTGGCCACATCGGGATCCACATCGCGCGGCACTGCAATGTCCGCGATGTACAGGGGCCGGCCCCGGCGGCGCTGAACGGCTTTCCTGACATCGGCGTAGTGAATGATGAAATGCGGGGCCGCGGTCGAGGAGATCACCACATCCGCGGATTCGAGCAGTGCGGGCACCTTGTCAATGGAAGCGGGCGTTGCTCCCAGAACTGCGGCCGTATCCTGCGCCTTGGACAGCGTACGGTTGGCCACGGTGATGTTGCAGGGGCCGAGATTCTTGAGGTGATTACACGCCACTTCGCACATTTTGCCTGCGCCCACGATGAGCACATTTTTGCCCTTGAGATCGCTGAAAATCTGGCGGGCCATGTCTATGGCGGTCTGGGCCACGGACACGGGGTTGCGGCAGATGGCGGTTTCCGTGCGCGCCCGTTTGCCGACTTTTATGGCCTGGTTGAACAGCGAGTTCAAAATCTCGCCCGTGGCGTGTTCCTCCATGGCGTGCTGATACGCGGCCTTGACCTGCGCCAGCACCTGCCCCTCTCCCACAATCATGGAGTCCAGGCCGCATGAGACGCGGAACAGGTGCTCCGCGGCTTCGCCTCCCCGGTAACTGAAAAACCATTTCTGGGATTCCGCTGTATCGGGATCCACCCCGAACCGTTCTGCTATGAACCTGTTGATAATCGAAAGCGTGTCATGGTAAGTGGGCGCGCAGACATACAGCTCCGTGCGGTTGCATGTACACAGGAGCAGTGCTTCCTGAACCGGCGATCTCTGCGCCAGCTCGGCGGAAGCCTGTCCCAGCGCGGATTCGGGAAGCGCGAATTTTTCGCGCACCGTCACCGGGGCGCTGTAGTGGTTGAGGCCTTTAACGACAATCACCATGGCTTGTTCCAAAGGTTATTATAATAGGACATTCTGATAATGGAATATATCGAGGCCCCGAATACGAAAATCCGCAATCCCCAGCGCATGCCGTCTGCGCACGGTTTCGTTCGCGCCAGCGGCGGGTTTTGCGCGGTTCGCGCTTTGCGTATAGAATGAAAACGGATAAGTTGCGGAGGAAATCGCTCATGTTCAATCTTGCTGACGCTAAAAATCTTGTTCACGATTTTCTGCTGACTGCGGCCGCACGCGGCCCTAAAATTCTGATCATTCTGTTTCTGTGCTGGGTGGCGATCCGCTTCGTGAAACTGCTCACAGCGCAGGTCATGAAGCTTATGCGCGGCGCAAGCGCGGGGCCGGGCGACGAGCGTGAGCAGCGCATGAAGACATTGAGCGCTATCGTGTCCAGCGCCCTCAAGGTCGCAATTTACATTGTGGGCATCCTGATGGTTCTGCCGGAACTGGGCATCAACATCGGCCCCATCCTGGCGGGCGTCGGCGTCCTCGGACTGGCCATAGGCTTCGGCGCGCAGAACCTGGTGCGGGACATCGTGACCGGTTTTTTTATCATTCTGGAAAATCAGTACGCGGTCGGGGATGTCATTCAGATAGGAGGCGTGTCCGGCGTGGTCGAAGACATCTCGATCCGGGTCACCGTGCTGCGGGATGTTCAAGGCGTGGTCCATTATGTGCCCAACGGGCAGATCACCGTGGTGGACAATATGACCAAAATCTGGTCGCGCGCGCTTGTCGAGCTAGATGTTGCATACGGCGAAAATCTGGACCGGGTCATGGTGGTCATCCGCGAAACCTGCGAGGAATTCAGGCGGGATCCCCAATGGGCCGACATATTGCTCGATGATTTCGAGATACCGGGCATCGAGCGTCTGGACGCCTCATCCGTGGCCATCCGCGTGATGGTGAAAACCAGGCCGCAGGAGCAATGGAATGTAATGCGGGAAATGCGAAAACGGTTCAAGAACAAATTTGACGAGGCCGGCATCGAGATTCCGTTTCCGCAGCATTCCGTGTGGATGCGTTCGCACCAGGAGCAGCTTGAAACAGGGAAATAGCAATAATTATCTGCTTCCACCTTTATCGTGTGGAAAGGACGAATAACGACACAAGCAGCGCCGCGCTCGAACGCGCAGTGTGCCTGGCAAAGCTTGGGCGAAACGAACAAACGCACGCATCCCGGCGCATGGCGGCTTAAAAAGCTGAAAATAGTGGATTCCTGCATTCGACAATTTGATAAATTTCATTATAATCTACTGATCGAAAGACTCGGTGCGATGCGGTTTCGATGAAGAACGAAACGCGTTATTCCGAATGCAAAATTACAAAATAATGGCAATGAGTGAAATATTTTATGATTGGCTCCCGGCCCGATTCCACCGGCGTCAATAAAGAAGATTGGAAATTATGGCATAGTGAGAAAACCGGCGGTTTTCTTCAAAACAGCAATTTTCATGATTTGCCTCGGGTTCCTCGTTTGCGGCTGCGGCGGAGGCTCATCATCCGGCGGCGGGCACGCGCCGGTTTCACGGTTTTATGACGGAGCCCCGTTTTCCATCATCGTTCTGCCGGACACACAGATGTATTCCCATCTGTATCCGGACATTTTCACCAGACAAACCCAATGGATAAAAGACAATGTTCAGGCGCATGAAATCGCATTTGTGTTGCATGAGGGCGACATCGTAAACATTCCCGGCCCCGGATCCAGACAATGGGAGAACGCCGCGCGAAGCATGAGCATTCTGGACGGGGTTGTTCCCTATGCGATTGTTCCCGGAAACCATGACTACGACGACCAGGGCAAAACCCGCGCCACGACTATGTTCAACAGATTTTTCCCGATTGATAAATACCGGCACAATACAACCTTCGGCGGCTCGTACGAACAGGACAAAATGGACAACACCTTCCATTTGTTCAACGCAGGAAACACCAATTGGCTCGTTCTGTGCCTTGAGTTCGGACCGCGAGATGCGGTTCTTGAATGGGCTTCGCAAGTCATTAAAAAATACCCCAATCGCAGGGTTATCCTTCTTACGCATTCCTATCTTGAATTTGACAGCAACTTGAGCGGCGCCGATCCCACGCATTCCAGCACTCCTTCGAAAATGGGTATTGCATCCCAGCCGGGCGGCGCCAACGACGGCAAGCAAGTCTGGGACAAGTTAGTGTCCCAGCATCGCAATATCCAGTTCGTGTTCTCCGGCCATACTCCTGGCGACGGAACCGGCCGCCGCACCGGTTACGGAAAACATCGCAATCCCGTCTACGAAATGGTTGCAAATTACCAGTACGGAGAAAACGGCGGGAATGGCTATCTGCGAATAATCCGGTTCGAACCGTCAAAAGCATCGGTCACGGTCAGCGCCTACTCTCCATGGCTGGGTGAATTTTTGACGGATGCTGAAAATCAGTTTGTGTATCAGGGCGTGGAATTCGATTCGCCTTAATCGACAATCGCTCAATTCACGCGCATGGGTTAACAATCCCCATGTGATGTATTAACGCATCCTCGGCTGCCGGTTTCGATTCCCCTCATGTTTTTCTTCGCAAGCGGAATCATTCGCTTTGCCAATCGGGTTGATATATAATATGAACGAATTGAACAGGGACAAAATCACGGGAGGCGGATCCATGAAACTGGCGCGAATTGCCATGATCGGAGCGGCGCTGGTGTTCGTGCTGCTGGCCGCACCTGCGGCGCGGGCGCAACTGGACGGCAGTCTTCCTCCGGGAACCCAGGAAGTGCTCGAAGAGATTCAGCGCACTATGTATCCGCCCTGGCTGCATACCGTCACCCTGGAACCGGACCCGCCACGCGCAGGGGAGCCAACTCTTGTTTCCGCGGAAATTTACAGCGACGCCAACAAAATCAACGACAAGGCCATAGAAGCCTATCTCTTCTATTCCACAGATGAGGCCAGAACCTGGGAAGTCATCGAGATGGACGACAAAGGGAGCGCGCGATACTGGGAGGCGGAGCTGCCGCCGTTCGAACCGGGCACGGAGGTGTGGTACGGGTTCAGCGCGGGCGACGCCACAGGCAATGTGTTCATGGAAACCCCGTGCTATGTTACGACCTGGCCCCCGGAAGATGACACATGCATGTTCGACATCGCCCTGGACGAACCGCCCGTTGACGATCCCCGGCAGCTTATTCCCAACGATTTTGACATACGCCACATGAAGGCCGGCGTTGACGAAGACAATCTTTACATCGAAATGACGGTTGAGGGCAGCATCGAGCCAGGCTCCGTTTCACCGGCTTACATGCATCTGTACGGGTTCGGCGTGGCCAACATGGACAAGGGAAATCCCACGGACATAGTGTCACAGGGATTCCTCGGCCTCTATGTGCCTCTGGCCCATGTCGCCAACATGCAGCCGTGCATGATCGTCTCCCAGCCCCACAACGAAATCCTGTTCACTTCGGATTTCATTCAGTGCCACGCGCAGGGCGAGCATCTGTGGTTCCGCATAGACAACAGGCAGATCGGACCAACCCGGCCCAAGGGGCATTTGAAGATCATCGCCGCCAACGGCGTGGTCACTTCCATCGCGCCGTTCGGCGGCATGTATTACGACTACACCCATGTCACTTCCCTGTCTCTCAAGGGCCGGTCCTTCGTGGTCGAGTGAGCTTTCGGCGATATTCGACATTTACATTTGATATGCATAGAAGTATGATCCCGGATAATTGGAATCCCGGATTCGCGCGTGCGGCAGCAAAGCCGGATTGTGCGCGCCGGGAGGTATGGCCACAGGGAGAGAAACAGCAGTGAGCGGGTCCCCGGACACAGCCCTGGAAATGCGAGGCATCGTCAAGGAATTTCCGGGCGTTAAAGCGCTCAAGGATGTGACCTTTTCGTGCGTGCAGGGAGAGGTGCATGGGCTTGTGGGCGAAAATGGCGCGGGCAAAAGCACGCTCATGAAAGTGTTGAGCGGCGTGCATCCCTATCCCACATACGACGGCGAGATTTTTATCAAGGGCAAGCTGGCGCGCTTTCCGGGCACGCGCGAAGCCGAGCGCGCGGGCATCGCCATCATCCATCAGGAACTTAATCTCATCGCGGAACTCACCGTGGCCGGAAACATGTTCCTGGGCCGCGAGCCGGTCAAGCGGCCGTTCGGCGTCATTGACATAAAGAAAATGAACGCGGACGCGCAAAAATATCTGTCCGCATTCATTATGAATCTGGATCCCGGAACCCTGGTCAAGGACCTGTCCGTGGGCAAGCAGCAGATGGTGGAAATCGCCAAAGCCCTGTCCATCAACGCAAAAGTCCTTGTGCTTGACGAACCCACCAGCGCGCTCACGGAAACCGAGACCGCCTGCCTGTTCCAGGTGGTGCGCGAACTCAAAAAACAGAATGTCACCATGATTTACATATCGCACAAGCTCGAAGAGATCTTCGAGATCTGCGACCGGGTCACGGTGCTGCGCGACGGCGAAACCGTGGGCACGCAGGATATCCGCGATCTGGACAGGGACAAGCTCGTATCCCTCATGGTGGGGCGTGACCTGACCAATCTGTATCCGGAGCGCGCGGCGCGCATCGGGGACGAAGTACTGCGCGTCAGCAATCTGAATGTGGCGCATCCGTTCCTTCCCGGAGAGCGCGTGGTGCGCGATGTGAGTTTCAGCGCGCGGCGCGGCGAAGTTCTCGGGATCAGCGGCCTCATGGGCAGCGGCCGCAGCGAACTGGTCACAGCGTTGTTCGGCGCGTTTCCCGCGGATGTGCGTGGCGAGGTGTTTATCGAAGGACGCAGGGTGCAGTTGAAATCCCCGCGCAAGGCCATCAGGGACGGCCTCGCCCTGGTCACCGAGGACCGAAAGCAATACGGCCTGGTATTGGATATGAGCGTGGGAGAAAATGTCACCCTCGCTTGCCTGGACACCATCAGCCCCATGCAATGGATCCCCGCAAAGCGCGAATTGGAATGCATTGACAAGTATTTGAAGGAGCTGAACATCAAGGCGGCCACGCACCGCGTGGCGGTCAAAACCTTGAGCGGCGGCAACCAGCAGAAGGTGGTTATCGCCAAATGGCTGGCCAACGCGCCCGGAATCCTGATACTAGACGAACCCACGCGCGGAGTGGATGTGGGCGCGCGGTTCGAGATTTACCAGATCATGAACAGGCTGGCCGAGGCCGGCGTGTGCATCATCATGGTGTCTTCGGAAATGCAGGAAGTGCTGGGCATGAGCGACCGCATACTGGTCATGCACGAGGGACGGCTCACCGGCGAGTTCACACGCGCCGAGGCCACGCAGGAAAAAATCATGGCATGCGCCACCGGGGCGGCCCCGGCCGCGCACGGCCGCGATTCTTGAATAAATAACCGCTTCCAGGGAGGAAACACATGAAAAAGAGAACCGCAACAGCCGCAACACTTCTGGCCGCGCTGGGTTTCGTATTGTGCGCGGCGCTGATCCTGGCCCCGTCATGCAGCAAAAAGGGCAGCGGGAAGAAAGTTATCGGCGTTTCCCTGCTCAAAGAAAACGACGACTTTTACAAAACCTTAAAAAAAGGCCTTCAGGAAACCGGCGAAAAGATGGGCTATGAAATGGTGATCCTGTCCGCGGACACGGACGAAGACAAGCAGGACAAGAACATGGACGCCATCCTGCTCAAGAATCCGTCGGCCGTGGTTCTCTGTCCGGTGAATTCCCGGGGTGTGCACACGATTATCAAAAAAGCCACGGCGCAGAATGTGCCCGTGTTCACTGCGGACATCGCCGCGGAACGGGGCGAAGTGGTGGCGCACATCGCATCCGACAATTACATGGGCGGTCAGCTCGCGGCCGAACGCATGGCCAAGCTCATCGGCAAGGGCGGACTCGTGACTATTATTTACCAGCCCGGCACCGAGTCCGTGGCTGCGCGCGTCAAGGGCTTCGTGGATAAAGGCGGCGAATTGGGCCTCACCTTCATAGAAGACACGGACGGCAATGTCATGCAATACGACGGCAACGACGACCAGCAGAAGAGCGAGGAAAAAGCCAAGACCGCCATCGCGGGCAACCCGGCCCTCAAAGGCATCTTCGCGGCCAATGACAACATGGCCACGGGCGCGGAAGCCGCCATCCTGGGCAGCGGCCGCGGCGACATCGTGCTCATCGGTTACGACGCCTCGCCCCTGGCGCAGAAAAAGATTGACGCGGGCGGCGTGTGGAAAGCCGATGTGATGCAGAATCCTTACGACATCGGCAAGATCACCGTCGAGACCATTGACAAGCACATCAAGGGCGAAAAGGTCAACGCCGTGATCGGCGTGGCCGTGGGCCTGTACGACGGCAAGAAATAACCGCGGCGCGGCGCATCGCGCCCCGTTCCGGCACGGGACCATTTGCTTATGGGCAAAAAAAATCCGGTTTTGAATTTTCTGATCGAAAACGGCATGTACATCGTCATGCTGCTGATTTTCGTATACTTCGCGGCGTCGGCGCCCGGGTTTCTCACCGCCAACAATCTGGCGCGCATTCCTCTTCAAAGCGCATTTGTGATTCTCATCGCCACGGGCATGACCATGGTGATCATCACCGGCGGCATAGACCTGTCCGTAGGCTCGGTGGTGGCGTTCACGGCCGTGATCTTCTCGATTATTCTCAAGCGTTACGAGCTTGCCGTGCCCCTGGCCGTGCTCGCGGCCCTGGCCGCGGGATCCCTGTCAGGCGTCACCAGCGGGTTTTTCGTGGTCAAGTTCCGCGTGCCCCCGTTCATCGCCACCCTGGCCATGATGACCATTGCGCGAGGTCTGGCGCGCCTGTTCGCGCAGAACACCAAGATCTTCATTGAAAACCCCGGCATCGAGAAGTACAGCGATTTCATCATGATTAAGCAGGTGGCCGTGACCGAGGCCATCGGCATCCCGTACCTTGTCATTCTCATGCTCGCCGTGGTAACCCTCCTTGGTCTGGTGTTGATGAAGACGCGCTTCGGCCGCTACATCATCGCTACAGGAGGCAACGAGGAGGCTTCCCGGCTCTCGGGCGTGAATGTGAACCGGGTCAAATTCCTGGTCTATGTGATCAATGCGTTTCTGGCCGCAGCCGTGGGCATCATGATGGCCAGCAAGTTCATGAACGGCAATCCCGAGTTCGGCGTGATGTGGGAACTGGACGCCATCGCCGCATGCGTGGTGGGCGGCACCAGCCTCATGGGCGGCAAGGGCAATATCTTCAAGGTGCTCCTGGGCGCGCTCCTCATCGGCATGCTCGACAACGGGCTGCTGATACAGGGTCGCAGCTCGGAAATGATTTACATCATCAAGGGAATAATCATTCTGGGCGCTGTAATTATTGATCAGATAAAAGAGCGGTGACGGCCGGCAATGGAGCGCCAGGAATGCACAGGCAAGAAACAAATGAGCGCGGCGCAAGCCGCGCTCATTGCATAAACTTCTCGGAGCGGCTCTTCCGCGAAATTCGTTTTTACTGCAGCGAATACGATCACCAAGATTAGCAGCAAAGGAGTCTCATAGACATGGGTTTCAAAAAAATTTCCCTTGGCAGCGACCACGCGGGGTTTCAGATGAAACAGGCGCTGCTGGACTATTTCAAGGCCAGAGGCGTGGCCGTTGTGGATGTTGGCACGGGCAGCGCGGATTCGTGTGATTATCCCGAATATGCGGAAAAAGCCGCGCGCATGGTGCCGGACGGTAGCGTGGATGCGTGCGTACTGGTGTGCGGCTCCGGCGTGGGCATGAGCATGGCCGCAAACAAGGTCGCGGGCGTGCGTGCATTCGTGTGCAGCGAACCCGTGAGCGCGCGCATGTCGCGCCTGCACAATGACTGCAACTGCATCTGCCTGGGCGGGCGCATGATCGGACTCGAAATGGCGAAAGCGATTCTGGATTCATGGCTCGGCACGGATTTCGAGGGCGGCCGTCACCAGCGCCGGGTGGAACAGCTTGATGCGATCATTCAGAGAAATTCTGTCTAATCATGAATTTGTGATCGTTTGTTGTTCATTCGTGTGGATTCGTGATGATCTTTTATCGGGAGGCGCGCCATGAAGCTCGTCACAGCGGATCAGATGCGCGGACTGGACCGCGCGGCCATTGACACATACGGCATTCCCGGGGTCGTGCTCATGGAGAATGCGTCGCGCGCCGTGTTCGAGATCATGGCGTCGCGCGCCGTGCCGCTGGGCGGCAGAAAAGTGTGCGTGGTGTGCGGCCGGGGCAACAACGGCGGGGACGGATTCGCCGTGGCGCGGCACCTGCTGAACGCGGGCGCGATCCCGGTTGCGGTTCTGGCCTCGGATCCTTCGTCCGTGTCCGGTGACGCTCGCACGAATCTTGATATCTGCCTCAAGCTCGGCATCCCTGTTAAAAATGTAGCCGATGAGAAACAAATGCCCGCGTTGCGCGCCGCGTTGCGCAATGCGGATCTGATCGTGGATGCGCTGCTGGGAACCGGCGTCAAGGGCGCGCCTCGGCCTTTTTTCGCAAAAATCATCCGGGCTATGAACAAAAGGCAGGTTCCGGTGTACGCCGTGGATGTGCCGAGCGGCGTGGACGCGGATTCGGGCCGGGTTCCGGGCGAGGCCGTGCGCTCGGATCACACCATCACCTTTGGCGCGCCCAAAATCGGTCTTTTCGTGTATCCGGGCGCGGAATTCGCGGGCCAGGTCTATATCGCAGATATCGGTATTCCCACGCACTTGATCAGGGAACTCAAGACGGACGCGCATCTCACGGGACCAGCTTACATTGCGGCGCATGTGAAGCCGCGGCGTGCGGATGCACACAAGGGCGACTGCGGGAAAGTCCTGGTCATAGGCGGTTCGCACGGCATGAGCGGCGCGGTGTGTCTGGCCGGCGCCAGCGCCCTGCGCACGGGCGCGGGACTGGTTCATCTTGCTGTGCCCGAGTGCATTTCACACATTGTGGACAAATCGTTCACCGAGGGCGTCACCATCCCGCTGCCGGATATGGACGGAACCCTGTCCGAACTGTGCATGGAGGATTTGCTGCCGCGCATGGGAGCGGCCAGCGCGATTATCCTCGGGCCGGGCCTAGGCGTGAACCGCGCCGTGTGCGAAGTGGCGGGACAGGTTCTGGCGCAGGCGCGCGTGCCGGTTGTCGTAGATGCCGACGGGCTGAATTGCCTGGCCCGCATGAAATCCGCGGCGTTCACAAAGCGGATGAAAGCGCCATTGATCCTCACGCCTCATCCCGGGGAAATGGCGAGGTTGCTTAAAAGCGATACCGGCGCCGTGCAGTCGGTCAGGCTCGACGCGGCGCGCGCATGCGCCCGGAAATTCCGCGCCACGGTGGTGCTCAAGGGCGCGTACTCGATCATCGCCGCGCCGCGCGGGGATTGTTATGTGAATCCCACGGGCAATGCGGGCATGGCCACGGCAGGAAGCGGCGATGTGTTGAGCGGCGTGATTGGCGCGCTGGCGGGGGAGGGCGTGAATCCCTTCGCAGCGGCCGTGTGCGGCGCGTACATCCACGGCCTGGCCGGGGAC
>JAGUYV010000228.1 GCA_020061125.1 bacterium
CCCCATTTGGCGAAGGCCGCGCGCAGCGGGCCGCTCATGGCGTTGAGGCGGAACAGGACCGCGAAATCGCCGAATCCGAGGGCGCGCGGCTCCCCGTCCGGTTCCGCGGTGTCCACGCGGCCGCTGTCGTGCTGGAACATGGTGGCGCCGCCCAGCGTCTGCTCGATTTCGGAGACCACCCATTCGGCCTCGTAGCGCTCGTCCGGCGCGTCGCAGATCGTAATGGGAATGCGGTCCGTGCGCGTGGTGAACAGGGAGCGTTCCATGCGATCCCGGTTGCATTCCACCACCTTGCCCGCGGCTTCGAGAATCACGGGGCCGGAGCGGTAGTTCTCTTCGAGGGCGATGATTTTGGCGCTGGGGAAGTCGCGCTCGAAATTCAGGAAGTTGAGCACATTGGCGCCGCGGAAGGCGTAGATGGCCTGGTCCGCGTCGCCGATGGCGAACACATTGCGCAGCGGCTCGGCCAGCTCGCGCAGCAGGGCGTACTGGGCCGCGTTGATGTCCTGGTACTCGTCCACGAGGATATAGGGGAACCGGCCGCGCCAGCGCTGGGCCGCGTCTGGAGATGTGCGCAGGAGCTTGACCGCGAGCATGAGCAGATCGTCGAAGTCCAGGGCGTTGAGGGCGAGCATGCGTTTCTGGTACAGGGCGTAGCGCACGGCGTTTTCCACCAGTTCCGGATCGTCGCGCTTGAGGGCCGCGGCTCGAGGGTTCAGCAGCAAGCCCTTGGCCAGGGAAATGAGTTCGCCCAGGCGCTGGGGCGCGGGCTTTTCGGGGTCCGGGTCCGCGGCCAGGATGTCCTTGATCAGGGCGTCCTGTTCCTCGCGGCCGTACAGAGTGAAGTCCGGGCGAAGGCCCAGGTTTTCGATGTCGCGGCGCAGCATGTGCAGGGCCAGGCCGTGAAAGGTGGCGATGAACGGGGGATCGGAATGGTGGTGTGAGCGCAGGAGGCGGGCGATGCGCTCACGCATTTCGCGCGCCGCGCGGTTGGTGAAAGTCACGGCCAGGATGTTGCGGGGCAGGGCCTTGCCTGTGGCGGCGATGTACGCGGCGCGGCGGGTGAGAGTGGTGGTTTTGCCCGTGCCCGGCCCCGCGGACACGAGCACCGGGCCGCCGCCGTGCACCACGGCCTCGTGCTGCCTTTTGTTCAGCGGCGCGAGGATTCTCTGTATGGTTTCACCCATGGCGCGGGACCCCGTGGCGTGATCGGTTCAATGAACAGTTGATCGGGATCTTACTGTGAGGGGCGCGAAAAATCAAAGGCCTGCGGCTATGAGGCCACGGTGGGATCTTTTTCGAGGCAGTCCGCGCTGTCGCATACGCAGCCGGGCATGTCTTTGACCTGCAGGTGCCCCATGTCGTTGAGGGTCTGGATGTACCAGAACGCGCCGTCGGATGTGTCAATGATGTGCAGGGCGCAGTTCTCGACGCGGAACGGGGTGCGCGCGCCGGGGTCAATGCCCAGGGCGTCTTTGAGGATGAGTCCCGCCACGCCGCCGTGCGTGACCACCACTACGGTGGCGTCCGGGTGTTTTCGGATCACGCGGCCCAGGAACCGGTTGGCGCGGTTGATCACGGTTTTTTTGCTTTCGCCCTCGGGCGGGGCGTAGTCCAGGGAGCCGGAGGTGATGCCCTTGATTTCCGGGGCGTGCCTGCGCTCGATGTCCTGCCAGGTGAGTCCTTCGAGCCGGCCCCAGCTTCTCTCGCGCAGATCTTCGTCCAGGATCAGCGGGACGCCGGGCTGTTTTTCATGGATGAACTGCGCGGTGCGTGCGGCGCGCGAGTAGTCGCTGGCGTAGATGGCGCTGATGGGGATTTGCGCGATGCGCGCGGCCGCGCGCATCGCCTGTGTCTCGCCGGTTTCATTCAGCGGGATGTCCGTGCTTCCCTGAATTTTGTGCTGAACATTCCAGTCTGTTTCGCCGTGGCGGACAAGGATGATGCGGGTCATGGGTCTGGGCTGCGCTCCGGTCGAAATGCGGCGTGCGCGGCGTGCGCATGCGGAATGCGATCAGTTTACAACAGGTGCGGCGCGCGCCGCAACCGTTCTATTCGCCCGAAGCCGCCAGCCTGTCCGCGCTGTCCATGAGAAATTGGATGCCCCGAAGCACGGCGTCCGGATCCAGGGGCTTCATATTCATGGCCGCGGCGATGTCTTCCACCTGCGGCTTGTTGGCGTCTTTCCACAGGCTTTTGAGGAATTCGCCGGCGCGCGGATCCCGGAACCAACGGGGGCCGAACTTCTCGCGCACGAACTCGTGCATCATGGCTTTGGTGAGGAACGAGCGCGCGTAATCCGCGGAGTAGAAGTATGAATCCACATCCGTGCGGAAGCGCATGGCCTCGATGTCGTTGAGTTCATAGCCGTAGGCCTGGCTGAACAGCGTCCTGTAAACCTGGTGCAGGTCCGAGGTCTGGCCTTTGTAATAGGCGTTCCACAGGGACGGGTCGCCGCCGTGCAGGATGCTTTCGTACAGGAGCTTGGCGCCGTTGTAGCGGCGGATGAAGTACAGGTGCCAGAATACGCGGTTGCGGATCAGATTAGCGATTTCCGCGTCGGTCATCACGGGCACGCGTTTTGCCGGGGGCTGGAACTTGTTGTAGAGCTTGACGAACTCGCGGTAGTGCAGCAGCCATTCGGGGTCGCTCCAGACATCCTCCATGAACCCGGCGTAGGATTCGGTGACCGCATTGTTGCCGAGTTGCTGGAACTCCCACACCGGGGAGGTGCTGTTGGCGAAGTGCAGGGCGTGGCCGCCCTCGTGGAAGAAGGTTTCGAAGTCCGGGATGCCGCCCGTGGGCTTGACCGTGATGCGCACATCGTCCGGCACGGTGATGGAGTAGCATGCGGCGCGCGGGTTTTTCTTTTCGCGCGGCTCGTCGTCCACCAGGATTTCGCCGCCCGCTGCCGTGCTCATGTCCAGGCCCATGCCCTCGATGAAATCCATGAACGCGGGAATGGTCAGCTCGGGCGGGAAGAATTTTTTGTATCCGGGCACCGAGGAAAAATACCCGGTGTCGGAGCGGCGGAACTCGGACACATCCTTGCCCAGCACGAGCTTGACCTGCTCGGCGAAAAGCTCGTGGTACATGCTGTCGGTTTCCTTGATGATGGCCTGCGAGGTGCCGATCAGCGCCTTGAGATCCACATTGCGCAGGGCCTGCGAGATGGCCACCACGCTGGGATATCCGAGTTGCCGTGTAAGCTCCTCGACCCGCTTCTGTTCCTTTTCATATATGGGGTTCAGCTTTTCCTTCCACACCATGGCCTGGAGTTCCTGGAGCTGCACGCGCCGCGCCGGGTCCGCCTCCTGGTCCAGAAGCACATCGAGCTGTCGGTAGGGCACCGGCTCCTTTTCCCAGGGAACCTGCACGGTCGCGCCGGTTTCGGTGTTGTTGATTTCATCGCCGAAGTGCGCGGTGTCCAGGGCTACGAATTCGAGCACCAGAGCGTTCTTGAGAAATGTGGCTGCGAGCCGGTCGTCTTCGGACAGCTTGCCCTTGAGAACTTTGTCCACCACGGCGATGCTCTGTTTGGAGAACAGGTCTTCGTGTCCCTTGTAGCTCTGCGCGAACACGCTGCGCTCGCCCTGTGTGCGCTCGGCCCAGCTCAACAGGCTCTGCACGGTGTACAGGGCTTTCATTTCGTCGCGGATTTTTTTGTACTGCTCATTTTGAATCTCCGCGCGCGCGGGCGCGCCAGTGAGCGCCGCCAGGCAAAGCGTGAGCGCCGTGAGCAGAACGGCGAGTGTTCTTGAGCGGGTCATGCGGGGTCGCCTCCAGAAAAAGATGTTCATTCCATTATAAACCATGATGGATTTCAGGGCGCGGGCGGCGGCGATTTGCCGATCAGTTCCGCCAGGGACC
>JAGUYV010000344.1 GCA_020061125.1 bacterium
CTGTCGCTGCTGGGCGCGGCGTTCGCGTTCACGCAGGCGTGTCTCACCGTGCTGTTCCTGTGGCTCGAAATTCGCGTATGGGCGTTTTCGTCCGGCGCGCCGTCCTTGATTTTCAAGTATGCGGCGCTGACCGGGATTCACGCCATGGCGCTGGGCGTATCGTTCTTGTGCCATGCGGCTCTGGGGCGCGGGGCCGCGTTTGCGGCCTCGGCCGCCGCCGTGTTTCTGGGTTTCGCGTCCTACGCCATCCACGCGGCAGGGGCGGACATTGCATCCCCCGGACTGCGCGCCGCGGCGCGCGCCTACACCCTGCTCATGCCGCAGATGGGGTCGTTGTTCTTCGAAGCCCTGGACCGCATGCGGCCCGGCGTGTTCCCCGATTCCGGCATCGGCGCGGCCTGGTATCTGGCCGAGGCCGCAAGAACAGTCGCGATTCTGGGCGCGGCGCTGTATGTCTTTTACAGAAAAAACTGAATCTGGGGCCGTTGAATCAGTGCGGGGGACGAAAAAACGCTGGGGACAGGCTTCGTTTTCCTTGCGGAAAGCGACCCAGTCCCCGGCTTTTTCGCAGCCTTGCGAATGTATGAGTCACATCCCCGATAAGCGAAGCGGTTTTTCAACAGTCCCAATCTGCGATTTGTCCAACAACAAAAAGCCGCCCCCTCGCGGGAGCGGCCGGTGTTGCCGTTTGTGTCTGAAAATGCGGAGGGATCAGTACCCCGCGTTTTTGCCGTCGTGCAGATGGTCTTTGAAAAAAAGATAGCACCAGGCCTGATAAACAATGACGATCGGCACCATGGTGAGAGCCACGCCGAGCATGATCTTGAGTGTGAGCGGGCTGGACGCGGAATTGAACGCGGTCATGCTGAACGCGGGGTCCAGGCTGGACGGAAGCAGGTTCGGGAACAGGCCGGCCACTCCGAAGAGCGTGCAGGCCACGATGGTAAGGCCGGAAGCGAACCAGGCTGTCCACCACGCCTTGCCTGCAGTGAAGATGCGCGCCGCGAACAGCGCGGCCACGGCCACCGCCGGAATCAGCCACAAAACGGGCGCTCCCAGATAGTTGTCATAAAGTTTCGTGGCGAACCAGGTATAAACGAGAAACGCCACGGCCGCGAGGGTGAGCGGAATCCACAGCGCGGCCGCTGTCCTGCCTGCGCGCGCCTGCAAATCTCCGCGCGCCTTGGCCGCAAGCCACAGGGCGCCGTGGTGCAGGAACAGAAGCAGAAACAGAGCGCCCCCGAGCAGTCCATACGGGTTCAGCAACGAAAGCAGTGTGCCGCGGTACACCCCGGCCCCGTCTATGGCGATGCCCTGGAAAATGTTGGCGAACGCCACGCCGAACAGAACCGCGGGGATCACGCTGCCCAGGAACAGGAACGCGTCCCACATGCCGCGCCAGCCGGGGCTGTGAATCTGATGCCGGAACTCCATGGCCACGCCCCGGAAAATCAGTCCGAACAGAATGATGAGAAGAGGGGAATACAGCGCGCTGAACATCACGGCGTAGGTGCCGGGAAACGCCGCGAAGGTCACGCCGCCCGCGGTGATGAGCCACACCTCGTTGCCGTCCCAGTGCGGCCCCATGGCGCGAATCATCTCCCCTCGGTCGTCCTGATTTTTGCCGAAAAACGGCAGCATGGACCCGATGCCCAGATCAAACCCGTCCAACAGGAAATACACGGCCCAGAGAACGCCCCACAAGATGAACCAGATGGTTTCAAGCATGATTACGCGGCCTCCTTTGCGGGGGCGCCGGACAATGAGTCCGGTCCCTGTTTGGCGAATTTGATGATCAGGTAGAAATTCAGAACCCCGAGCAGGGTGTACACGGCGATGAACGCGATGAGCGACACCAGCACATTGGCCGCGGGCACCGGGGACACGCCGTCCGCGGTGCGCATCAGCCCGTACACCAGCCACGGCTGGCGGCCCACTTCGGTTACGGTCCAGCCCAGCAGGCACGCCATGTAGGGCAGGGGAATCAAGGCGATGATCCCCCGCAGCAGCAGCGGATATTTCTCGATGTTTGCGCGCTTCCACCACGCGAGCACGCACACGCCCAGAAACAGGAACCCCAGGAACGCCATGGCGCGGAACGCCACGAACACGGGCATGACCGGCGGCCGGTCCTCGGGCGGGAAATCCTTCAGCCCCTTGACCTCGGCGTTAAAATCATGCGCGGCCAGAAAACTCAAGAACCCGGGAATGGGAAGGGCCTCGACCGTGTTGTGCTCGTTTTTGGGGTCAGGGATCAGAATGAAATATTGCGGCGCGTTTTTCTCCGTGACCCAGTGCGACTCCATGGCCGCGAGCTTGGCGGGCTGGTACTTGTACACATGGCCGCCGTGCTCGTGGCCCTGCACCACGAGGAAGATCACGAACACCAGGGTGAACGACGCTGCGGTCACGAACGATTTCTTGAACAGCGGCCTGTGCCCGGTCTTGAGAATGTGGTACGCGCTCACGCCCATGACGAAGAACCCGCTCAACACGAACGCAGCGGCCACGGTGTGCAGGAAGGTGACGATGGCGTAGGGCTGCGAGATTACGGCCAGAAAATCGGCCATCTCCGCGCGCCCGTTGCGAATAACATAGCCCACGGGATTCTGCATCCACGAATTCGCCACCAGGATCCAGAACGCGGACATGCTCGACGCCAGCGCCACGACCCAGATCACGGCGGCGTGCGCGCGTTTTGACAGCCGGTTCCAGCCCAGGTACCACACGGCGATGAATGTGGACTCCAGGAAGAACGCCACCGTGGCCTCGACCGCCAGCAGGGACCCGAATATGTCGCCCACATACTGCGAATAGCGGGACCAGTTGGTGCCGAACTGGAATTCAAGCGTGATGCCCGTGACCACGCCGATGGCGAAGTTGATCAGAAACAGCTTGCCGAAGAATTTGGTCAGAGTTTTGTAATCCTCGTCGCCCGTGCGCACGAAGCAGGATTCCAGAATCGCGAGGAGCACGGACAGGCCCAGGGTGAGCGGCACGAAAAGGAAATGGAACATGGTGGCCGCCGCGAACTGAAGCCTCGACAGCATGAGTGTATCCATGGTGCGTTTTGACCTCCATGGCGCGCCGCGCGCGGCGCGTTATTGAGAATTCTCCATCAACCCTAAAGCGCGCTCCGCTTCTATGGAAACGCGCGTAATCTCCGGGGCGTCAGGCCCGTCCAAGACAACTTCGGAATCATCATGCAACAGAGACCGCAGGGTCTGCGCCGCGGCGCGCTCGCCGAGCAGTCCCAGCGCGCGTGCGGCCAGGGCGCGCACACATGCGTCACTGGAGTCCAGATATTCCAGCAGGCAACCGGCCTGGTCGCGCATGAATTGAGGATACGC
>JAGUYV010000026.1 GCA_020061125.1 bacterium
CCCAGGCCCAGGCGCCGATGGTGCGCCAGTCGTCCGCCGGGCGCGCCGCGCGGTCCGCACCCGAGTACTCTCGAATCACGCCCGTGTCGTAAGTGTCCGGGTCGTCGGGCGCGATGCTGTCCGGGTCAACGGACGCGAACGCATATCCGCGCTCCAGGATCGCCACCGGCAGCATCCTGCCCGGCAGCTTGCCCGCGGGCCGCGGCTTTTTGCCGCCCGGCTGCGGATTCACGATCAGGTAGCTGGACAGGTCCTGCTCCAGTTCCGAAAAGATGTAACCGGGCATGGGCCAGTCCTGGGTTTGACCGAAGTTCTTGATGATCAGCACGCCCGCGAACACCGGCACGGGTTTGCGCGCCTTGTTGGGAATGAACAGGTGCATGAGCATGCAGGGGCCGTCCGGCCTGGGCGTGAAGCACATGCGCACGGACCTGCGGGTGGCCGCGCCGTTGTACGCGCCGGGGTCCTCGACCACCACCTCGTAAGTGGTTTGCGCGGGCCGGCCCGGGCTTCTGCCATAAACATGGGTTCTGAACAATTCGAGAATTTCCGCGCGGCGCACCGCGGCCCACGCGTCCGCGTCCGTGATGCGCTCCCCATTCAAAGACACCAGAGGATCCGGCAGCGTGTACGGAGCAACCTTTGCTTCCTGATAATTAATCTCCGGAGAATCCGCCGCCGCCGCGCACACCGGCACGAGCAGAAAAATCAGCAGTAACACAATATTTTTCATGTGGTGTTCCCGGATTTCCAGCAAAAACGGGGACTGGGAACGCGGCGCATTTCCGTGTGCCTGTCCCTGCTTTTGCGGCCGTTCGGCTTCATCGTATATTTTGTCTCCAAGCCTGGGCTTATCCTAGTTGTTCCTGTCCTTTATGGATTGGATTTCCGCAAGCGCATGATAAGTGATTGTAAATGATATTTAACTTCGTATGCTTCTCTGACTTGCCGGTTTTTGTCTGGTGCCTTTTCAATCCGATCAATCAAATTTGGGGGCACATTTGTGAGCGTCTCGATGTATTTGAAAAGCTCATTCGCATGGTCAAAGCATTCAGAGTTTTCAAAACGGGCAATAATGCTCTCCATGAGCCTCGATTTGAGAAATGGTAGTTTATTCCACAGAATTTGATAAATTTCCTTTGCCAGCTTCTTTGAGGATTTGCCGTTGCCTGCAACTCCTTGATATTTTCCGATGAATCCGTAAGGATCTTTCCCAAGTCGTACAGAAATGATAGGGACTTCCCTTCCTATGGCTATTCCTATTTCTTGATCCGTCCAGTTGCTATTAGAGAAGCTCTCCGTCATAAGAGCAAGAAGGGCATCCATGCTAAATAACGCCTTTTCAATTTCTCTCTGCCACCTTTCAGTTGGCTCAATGTCTTCATGAGCAACAAAACATGAGACGCCCAAGCATGCCATCTCTTCTTTCAACCGAGCTGTTTCTTCTTTGTATTCAGCCTTATGGCTTATGAACAAACGGAAATACCCAGACTTCCAAATGTTGTTCAAAGACGAACTATCCCCAGTCGAGTGTTGTGGTTTCTGGTGAATCAAAACCCCGGAGCGCTCACGCCAGTCACCGAGAACAGGCTCTTCCTGAAGTTCAACAAAAACGCTTGAAATAAATTCGCCTTGGACATTTGCGAAGTTGCCGATCAGATTGCTGATTCTATGGGCAATATCACCAACAGAGTCGACGATGTCAAAGTACAATTCTGATGGGACTCTAAGATACAATGCATGTCCATACGACCCGCCATCCCAATTATCGTATGTCCATCCCTCAACGATATGATACTTCGAATTGACAACAACCCTATGAAGTTCAGTCATATTCTTTTTGGCACAATAACATGCAAGTGAGGCAAGGATTATGTCAATTTTACCTGGCAGAACAAATCTTGGCTCGTTTCCGTATTCCATTAGTTTAAATCCAATTCTCGCAAGGTGTGAATCGTAGTTTCCACTTGAGATACAGAAGCTGCCAAAGGATGAGCGAAACAAGGTCTCCACATCATTTTCCTGTATCCTGCGCGCTCCAATTCCCTATCTCCATCAGAATCTCCTCGCACATCGCGGGGATGTTGCCTTTTCCGTCGGGGCCGATGTTGAGCAGGAGATTGCCGCCGCGGGAGATGGTGTCCGCGAGGATGGCGTTGATCTGGGCCACGGTTTTCCAGTTGTTGTCGAAGCTGTTGTATCCCCAGGAGCCGTTCATGGTCATGCAGGTTTCCCAGTCGCGCGGAAAGCCGCGGGCGGGCACATACTGCTCCGGGGTCAGGTAGTCTCCGGCCCCGGCGCCGGGATCGAATTTCTTGAGAAACGGGAAATGTTCGGTGAGCGGCTTGCCGGCGATGAGCACGCCTTCCGGGAGATAGCGCTTGCCGACCCGGTCGTTGATGATCACATCGGGCTGCAGCGAGCGGCAGAGCGATTCCACGCGGGCGCCCGTCTTCGCGGTCCACTGCGGCATCCAGTCGCCGTCGAAAAACAGCGTCGAGACCGGGCCGTAATGGGTGAGCAATTCCTCGAGCTGCCCCATGAGAAAATCGAGGTAGTCCGCGAATTTGACGATGGGCGCGAAAGCCAGGGGCGCGGCGCTCCAGTTCCAGTCGAGCTGGGAATAATACAGTCCGAAGCGCAGCCCGTGTCGGTCGCAGGCCGCGGCCAGCTCGGCCACGGGGTCGCGCTGAAACGGGGTCGCGTCCACGATGTTGTAGCGGGTGAGCCGCGAGTGGAACATGCTGAAGCCGTCGTGGTGCTTGGCGGTGAACACCATGTATTTCATTCCGGCCGCTTTTGCGAGCCGCGCGATTCTGTCCGCGTCGAAATCCACGGGATTGAAGTCCGCGGCGATTCTGCGGTAGCTGCGTTTGGGGATCAGCTTTTCGCACATGATCCACTCGGCGGGGCCGAACCGGACTCTGCGGCCTTTCCAGATGCCGCCGAGCGCGGAGTACAGGCCCCAGTGGATGAACATGCCGAACCGGGCCTGCCGCCACCATTGCATTCTGTGAGCGCGCTTGTCCATGTTTGCGGGCGCCTTTGCCATGAAGGTGTGCCGTGTATGTGCTGTGTAAATGCCGCCGCTCCCCGGAGGGATGATTCATGGTATCACCATACGGGGTTTGATGTCAATAAAGGACATGGAGGAGAAGAGGAGGCGGGGGCGTTGAGATGGCGGGGAAGGGAAAGGACACCGCGGAGACGCGGAGAAATGTCTATTCAGCGCGGCCGCGCAACGGTGCGCCATGCGGCGGCGGCATTCGGCGATGCCGCCCTACATGTTTTGAATCTCACAGAAACAAAATCGCCTTGCCTCCGTGTTCTCTGTGTCTCTGTGGTCTCCGTGGTAATCTTTGCTTTTGTCTTCGCCTTTGCGCCGGGCGCCGGGTTGAATGCGGCCGGGGGAAACTAGGGGGATATAGGGGGGTGATTTAAAAGTCAAGAAAAGGGGACAGAAACTATAGGGGGATGATGAAAATCGGTAGTGGAAATGATGAAAATGGGTTCGGTTATCGCCGAAATACTTCCGTGAGACGGGCTTGAACGGCTGGCGTTCGGAAGTAAAAATAAAATTTATTTTTCTCAAAATATTTTTTTCGCGGGCGGGGAAAGTGTGTGGAAAACATGTTTACGCGGGGCGGTTCGGGGACTGTGCCGGGCGCGAGATCAGGGGCCAGGAACCGACCGGGCGGCACCCAGGGGCCAGGCGTCCGGGCCAG
>JAGUYV010000330.1 GCA_020061125.1 bacterium
GGCCGCGCGGACCGCGCGCGCGCCATCGCGGACCGCGTGGCGGCCCTGGCTACGGATCTGGGTCTGTTCTGCGAGCACGCCTTGAGCGCCGGAGATCAACCCAAACCCCGCCCGGAAGTCTTTCTTAAAGGCGCGCTCGATCTCGCCTCCGCCCACGATTCCCTGGCAGGCGCAGGTGGTATGCTGCGCCTGTTCCGCGACTTCTATAAACACCGATCCACATTCAAGGAAAAGACGAAAACGCCGCGCCTCACTCCGGCGCAGCGCGCCCAGTTCAGGGGAAATTTCCCGCAACTCTATTCCCACGAAGAACTGGTGAAAACCATCGCCCTGCTCGAAATGACGGAGCGGGGCAAGTAGCGGTTTTCCTGCATCCGGGCCGCGCCTTTCATCCCGGCGCTCACGCATCTAAGCCGCATTAGGGTACTTGAATATTTATTTTGATCGGGAACTGGCATCCCCGTGCTCCGGTTTTATACTGGTGTTGAAACCCGGTTGCAAGGGGAGCCGCACTCATGTACAATCAATGCACACTGAAAAACCGTGCCGTGCGATAAGTTTGCCGCAACGCTATCTGTATCGCATGGCATTTTGCATAACGGAAAATCCTAAAACTAAAACCCGCGAAATGGGGAGGTTTCAATGGCAAAAGACGAGAAAAAAAAGGTGGCACCAATCAGTGATTTAACGATCTGCGAGGCTACGGCGCAGATGCTCGAAAAAGCGCGCCGCGAGGGCGTGGAAACGGCGTTTGACCGCGCCGCGGACATGAAACCGTGCCCCATCGGCGCGGAGTCCGCTTGCTGCAAGCACTGCTTCATGGGCCCGTGCCGCATCGGTTCCAAGGCGCCCTATGAAAAAGTGGGCGTGTGCGGTGCCGACATTGACACTATCCAGGCGCGCAACTTCGGACGCATCGTGGCTGCGGGAACCGCCGCGCACACCGACCATGGCATGCATATCCTCGAGGTGTTCCGCGATGTGGTGCGCGGCAAAATCAAGGATTATCAGATTAAAGATGAGGCCAAGCTCATCAGTCTGGCGCAGTCCCTGGACATCGCCGTGGACGGCAAGGAAATCAAGGAGATCGCCCTGGAGTTGTACGAGGTTCTCGAAAAGACCTATACACAGGTCGAGGGCGAGATACCCATGGTCAAGCGCGTTCCGCCCAAAACCCTGGAGACCTGGCGCAAGCTCGGCATCGTGCCCCGCGGCGCCATGCGCGAGATCATGGACATGATTCACCGCACCACCATGGGTGTGGATCAGGAGTACCAGAACATCCTCAAGCAGGCCTCGCGCACGGCCCTGGTGGACGGGTGGGGCGGCTCCATGGTCGCCACGGAGGTATCCGACATCCTGTTCGGCACCCCGGTGCCGGTGGAAGTGGATGTGAACATGGGCTGCCTCAAGGAGGACGAGGTCAACATCATCATCCACGGGCACGAGCCGAACCTGTTCGAGTCCATGGTGGCTTCGGTCAGCGACCCGGCCCTGGTGGGCAAGGCCACGGCCGTGGGCGCCAAAGGCATCAACCTGGTGGGCATGTGCTGCTCGGGCGCAGAGATGATGGTGCGCCACGGCATTCCGCATGCGGGCAACTTCATGAGCACCGAGGCCGTGCTGGTCACCGGCGCCGTGGACGCCATGGGCGTGGATGTGCAGTGCATCAAGCAGGGCCTGGCCAAGGTCGCGGATTGCTACGGCACGAAACTGTTCACCACCAATCCCATCGCGCGCATGGACGGGGTGGAGCACATCGAGTTCAACGACCACGAGCCGCGCCAGTGCACGGACACCATTGTGGAAAACGCAATTGATCGCTACAAAAACCGGAACAAACCCATCGAAATTCCGCAAATCCGGAATTCCGGTGTGCATGGCTTCTCCCACGAGTACATCAACTACATGCTCGGCGGCACATTCCGTTCGAGCTACACTCCGCTGAACGACAATGTTATCAATGGCCGCATCCGCGGCGTGGCCGGGGTTGTGGGCTGCACCACACCGCGCGCCAAGCAGGACTGGGTTCATGTGGAACTGGTCAAGGAATTGATTAAGAACGATGTGCTGGTTCTGCAAACGGGCTGCTCACAGATTTCGCTGGCCAAAGCCGGGTTGTGCACGCCCGAGGCGGCAAAATATGCGGGCGACGGACTGGCTTCGGTGTGCGACACCGTGGGCATGCCCCCGGTGCTGGGCATGGGATCGTGCGTGGACAACAGCCGCATTCTGATCGCCGCGTCCGAGATGGTCAAAACCGGCGGTCTGGGTGAAACCATCGCGGACTTGCCCGCGGCGGGCGCGGCCCCCGAATGGATGAGCGAAAAAGCCATCGCCATCGGACAGTACTTCGTGGCTTCGGGCGTGTTCACCGTATTCGGCGTCATGTTCCCCACGGTAAAGGATACCCGCTTCCATAAGATGCTGTTCGGCGGCCTCGAAGAAATGGGCCTCGGCAAATGGGGCCTGGCCACGGACCCGCACGAGATGGCCCGGCTCATGATCGAGCATATTGACAAAAAGCGCAAGGCGCTTGGCATTGACAAGGCGCGCGAGCGCGTGCTGGCCGACATGGCCGACCGCCGCGAAATCGCTTCCTGACCGCTGCGGCAGTTCGTTTTTCCGGTTGTAAAACCCTGCAAATCAAAAACCGCCGGGCCGAAAGGTCCGGCGGTTGCTTTTTCTATCGGAATAAAGAACTGTGTGATCAGAGATTTTTGACCAGGTCGCGCAGTTCGTGATAATCGCGCAGTTCCGAGAAGTCCACAAGGCTGTGCAGGGCGGTGTTTGAAGTGGCGCATCCGGTTTCGTGGGCCGCGGCCACGGGGTTAAGCCCGCCCACCACGGCGATGCCGATGGTGCCCTCGTCCACGGGAACATTGAAAAGGGGCTGATTGGGTTTGCCCACTGCCAGTACGCCGGCCATGCCCGCGCGCTCAATGCGCTTGTGCACGGCATCGAAACTGCGTCCCGCGTTGGCCGGGATCTCCCGGAAGCTCGCGCCCACAACGCCCGCTCCGCCGCGCGCCACCGCATGCACGCTCGTCATGCCCGCCTTGATGAACATATCCAGGGGATCCACGGTGATGCCCGTGTATTCCACAAGCTGTGTGAAGTACAGCGGCTCCCGGCCTTCCATGCGCAGCAGGCACCCGTAGCGCGAGGTCACAGGAATGCCCATCTTGAGAAGGATGCCGTTTATCGTCACATTGCACACCGTGCCGATGCCGATCATGCCCTCGGGCACACGCTCCGGCCCTACGGCTTCCCCAGGCCCGCGCGCCATAACCAGACGGCCCATGCCAAGGCCCGCGTCAAAGGCCCTTTCGATTTCATCCATGGCCTGATCTATGCGCGAAGCGTTCACCAGCGAAAAATTCAAAACCACGCTTCCGGAGCCTTTGGTGATGTCGAAGCTCATGTCATAGCACATGCTGTCAATGCGCGACACCACGAACCTCATGCGCTGCACGATCTCGGCGCTCTCGAGTTCGCGCTTGCCCTTTTCCGTGATGATTCGCCCCATGCGCCGCGAGATTTTGTCCGTCAGCCCGTCCTCGTCCATGCGTTGCAGATGGAACCGCACAGTGCGTCCGTTCATGCTCACGCCCATGGCCGCCAGGGCCTCCACAATGCGCGTGCTGCCTATGGGTTCGTTCGCGTCGCTCAACACTTTCAGAATTTCAATCTGGTGTTTTGTGGATCTCTCGTCCATAAAATGCCCCTCTTACGGCAAATTTGCCTTAATTATTCCCTATATAATGCCCTGAATCGGTAAGGTTGCCATAATTTCCCGGCTTCCCACCCTATTGTATCAAGGCCTGCGCAAAACGCAAGGCGGCGCGCGGAAATCTTCTGGAAATGGCTTGAAATAAGGGATTTTTAGATGCGCGTCCGGGCGTTTGAAGGGAATTTTCAGGCTTTCGTCCGGCATACCCCTGGAACGGACCCGGAAAAAAATGTCCGCAAACCCGCCGGACGCCACGCCCCCCAACAAGTAAGAATTGAACAAAATACTGCAAATCGGATGTAATCTTTAAGTTTACAATCAGGGCATTCGCGGCATGGATTTTTCGTCATCTTTCATTGATTTTCCAGTGGCGCGCGTGCTGCGGGACTGCTATATTAGGAACAAATGACTAAAAACGGCCCCGCAAACGAACCCGCGCCCTGGGTTGAGGAAGCCCTGCGCCGGCGCACCCACGAACTCGGCGAGCGCGTCAAGGAACTCAATTGCCTGTACGCCATTTACCACCTGTCGGAAAAGCGCGACATATCCGTGGACGAAATTCTGGCGGGCGCGTGTGAGCTGATTCCCCCCGCGTGGCAGTACCCAGAGATAACCTGCGGCCGGATCACTTACCTTGGCCGCGTATTCGAGTCCCGCGGGTGCCGCGAAACCCCCTGGCGGCAGGCCGCGCCCATCTTCGTGCAGGGCGCCCGTGCGGGTCTGGTCGAGGTGTTTTATCTCGAAGAAATGCCGGACATTGACGAAGGGCCGTTTCTCAAGGAAGAGCGGAGCCTCATCAACGCCATGGCCGAACAACTGGCCCTGCTCATCGAGCGCGTGCTCACCGAAGAGGCGCTGCGCGACAGTGAGCGCAAGCTGCACGCCTTGAGCCAGCAGGTCATCGCCGCGCAGGAGGCCGAGCGCGCGCGCTTGAGCCGCGAGCTGCACGACGACCTGGGCCATCAGCTCGCGGCCCTGCGCCTCGAACTCGACTGGCTCATCAAAAAACACTCCGGCGCGCCTGCGGCCCAGGGCCTCGCCTCCATCATGGACATGGTCTCCACGGCAACCGCGCAACTGCGCCGCATCTGCAAAGGTATCCGCCCCATGATCCCCGACTACATGGGCCTGGGCCTGGCCATGGAGGCGCTTGTCGAGGATTTCCGCGCGCACAGCGGCGCGCACATCGAGCTGGACATCCGACCCGTGGAATGCGCGGCGTTCGATCCCGATATCGCCATCAATCTCTACCGCATATTGCAGGAGACACTGACCAACATTGCCCGGCACGCGGGCGCGAACCGGGTCGTCATCCGCTTCGGGGAAAGCCAGGGCGTTTTGGCCCTGGATGTTGAGGATGACGGCGTGGGCATGGATGCGCCGGACAGCGCCGGGGCGCAGGGCCTTGGCATCGCGGGCATGCGCGAGCGCGCGGCCCAATTTGATGGGCAGGTCGTGGTGCAGTCGGAAGTGGGCCAAGGCGCCACTGTCAACGTGCAGATGCCGTTGCCGCCAACCAGCCACGTCGACTCCGTGGACGGGCAGGATTCCTCATGCACGAAC
>JAGUYV010000226.1 GCA_020061125.1 bacterium
CCGCGCCGTCCCCGCGGCGCTCTCGGCAAGGACGAGCTTCTGTCCCTGTTGCGCCAGAGCAACTGGAACAAGGCCGAAGCCGGCCGCCGCGCCGGACTCTCCCGCACCGCCATCTGGAAATACATGAAAAAGTGGGACATCCCCCTCGACTCGCCCGGCCCCGCGGACGATTGACGCGTCACGGCCAGCGCGCCCGGCGGCGGCAGCCGACGCTCCGGGATCCCTTTTGTTGCAAGCCGGGGCTGGCCGGTTGTTCTCTGCGGCCGGGAGGAGGCTCCCGAACCCGATTGATGCGATTTGTCAATCTATATAAGCGGGCATATTTTCCAGGCGTTCATGCCGGGTTCGCAGAACTTGGGCACATCCCCCTTGATCCCCCTTTGCTAAGGGGGACCCTTGAGCCTCGATGGCTTTGTGAGCCTGAAGGCGCGAGGCGTACAAGCGCACGCACCGGGTTCTTCGCCGTTTTGGTTGTTGACACCGTTTCGTTTCCCTCTTCGGCCAATTTCGCACGCGCCGGGTTCTTCGCCAATCTTGTTGCGGACACCGTGTTGTCCGCGCTGCTATACAAGTTGCGCGGGGCCAGTTTTTGGGTCCCCCTTAGCAAAGGGGGATCAAGGGGGATGTGTCTTTGTTACGCAAGCCGCAGACTGTCCGGACCATAGTCAAGACAATGGTACAGCCGGAAAGTCCGGTCACCCCCGGAGAGACTTTTGCGGTAATGTCACGGTCTTGATTTTGCTCGTGCAATCGGATACGCGAACATGCGCCGGTTTCTTCGCCAATCTTGTTGCGGACACCGTATTGTTCGCACTGCTATACAAGTTGCGCGGGGCCAGTTTTTGGGTCCCCCTTAGCAAAGGGGGATCAAGGGGGATGTGCCTTGTTACGCAAGCCGCAACTGCCCGGAATTGACCGCAAAAAATTACGGAGACCCGCCGCCGCCGCACCAATTTAATGATGCCGCCTGGCACAAGCCATACAGGGTGTGGTAAAATGGCGGCATGCACAATGTCTGTTTCTATAAAACAGAAGATTTTCCAACAGATAGAATATGCGTATCAGCGAATGTAAGAATATGGTGTGGCACAATCAATGGGGGAAAAGTCGTGAAAAGAGAAAGGATTTGAAAAGAGATGCGGGATCAGAAACAACCGGTAAGCGTCCCGTTTTTCTCCCGCTTTTCTCCAACGGGGGTTATTCAACATCCCCCACTGTCCATAGTTTCTCAAAGGCTATCTCGCAGTCAAGGGGCTCGGAAGACACTTTCTGAATGGATCTGGCGACCAAATCGCAATCCAAATAAAAAGCCTTCAGATCCGTGTATCTGAAGGTCGGATAGTCCCCATTGCCTCTGGAACGAAACCACTCTGTTTCGAATTCACCGTCGCCGTGGTCAATCAGTCTGAACGGCTTGTCATGTACGATTGTGTTTCGTTTATCGGCCAGTGCGTCTGCTGTCTCAACTACCTTCATAGTGGTCGGCTCGGTGTTATCGAGCAGGATAATCAGCTTTTTTGCAAGCTCCGATTTCCCCGAGTGATTTAGGTTCAACTTGCTGGTCACCTGCGCAGGATACTCGATTGCCATCACCGCGAGTATTCTATTGTTAAGCACAGCAGCAAGTTGATGATTAACGAGTGATTCTAAAGTGACGACAGACCACGCCATAACCATCCCGACTATTCGCGATTCATTCTGGATGGTATTGAAGGCACCAATATCAAATGGGAATAATGGACCACGGTTTGTGATGCGGTCTCGAAAATCGGTGCCTTCGGTTTTTGCGTACAATTCCCACGCTAACGAGTGCATTACCGCCACACGCATCCAATTGTCTTCGATTGAGCTGTGAATCAAGTGATTCCTCCACTATTGAAATATATTTGAATTATGAATTGTGGAGCCAGCATATAAAACCAAATACTGCAACTGATGCCCTGATGGCAATCTTGATTATTTCATGCCTTGTCCATGTTTGCGGGCGCTTCGTTTATTCAGCAGCAATCGGCAATGCGCGGCCATGGGCTGCCGCTCCGCGGCTGCGACGCGGTCAGGACTTTTTGGTCTTTTTGCCTTTGCCGCTGTTGAGGCCCTGTGCGTTGGCCAGGCCGGATTCGATGGCGGCGGTGATGGTTTCGAGCGCTTTGACGCGCGCGAAATATTTGTCGTTTCCTTCGATCACGGTCCAGGGCGCGTAGTGCGTGCTGGTGCGCAGCAGCATTTCCTCAACGGCCTCGAGGTACTGGTCCCATTTCTCGCGGTTGCGCCAGTCCTCGTCCGTGAGCTTGTAGTTCTTGAAGGGGTTGGCGCCGCGCTCCTCGAAGCGGCGGAGTTGCTCTTCCTTGGTGATGTGGATCCAGAATTTGACGAGCACGGTTCCGAAAGACACCAGTTGGCTTTCGAATTCGTTGATTTCCTGGAAGGCGCGCTTCCATTCGTCGGGCTTGCAGAAGCCCTCGACGCGCTCGACCATGACGCGGCCGTACCACGAGCGGTCGAACACGGCGATGTGCCCGGCCTTGGGGATGTGTTTCCAGAAGCGCCAGAGGTAGTGGTGGGTGCGCTCTTCGCCCTGGGGCGCGGCGATGGGAATGACCGAGTAGCCGCGCGGGTCCAGGTTTTCCACCACGCGCTTGATGTTGCCGCCCTTGCCGCCCGCGTCCCAGCCTTCGTAGAGGATGATGACGGGCAGGCGCTGCTTGAAGATCTCGAATTCGAGTTCGCGCATGCGCACCTGCAGGGCGTAGAGCCGCTGCCGGTATTCCTTTTTATCCTTTATGGCCTGTGTGGTGTCCACTTTGTCGAGGATCATTTGGAGGCACCTGCCTTTTCCTTCATGAGTTTGGCGCGTTCGTCCATGGTCATGAATTTTTCGCCTTTGTCGGTGAGGCGCAGTTCGAGGTTGCGAACCAGGGTTTCCGCGATTTTCACGCGCGCGTGGCGCAGGCATGTGGCTTCCACGATCACCCAGGGCGCGTAGTGCGTGCTGGTTTCGGCCAGCATGCGTTCCACGGCCAGCTCGTATTCCTCGTACTGCTTGTGGTGCTTCCAATCCTCTTTCGCGACTTTCCACGCCTGGTTGGGGTCCTTCTCCATGGCGCGGAACCGCTTCTTTTGCTCCTTGCTGCTGATGTGGAGCCAGAATTTGGTGATGAGGTTTCCGTCGTTGGCGAGCTGTTCCTCGAACTGGCGGATCTCGATGAACGCGCGCTCGTATTGCTCTTTGGAGATGAGCTTGTCCACATGCTCGACCATGACGCGGCCGTACCACGAGCGGTCGAAGATGGCCAGCTCGCCCTTGTTCGGGGTTTTGAGCCAGAAGCGCCACATCCAGGGGCGCATGATTTCCTCTGGCAGGGGGGCGTAGGTGGCGTGCACCTTGAACCAGCGCGGGTCGAGCCACTCGAGGAGGCTGCCGATGCAGGTGCCCTTGCCCGCGGCGTCCCAGCCCTCGAACACCACCATGGTGGGGATGCCCGCGCCGCGCGCCACGCGCTGCAGCTCGAACAGGTGCGGCCGCAGCACATTCATGCGTTCGTCGTATTCGTTTTTGCCAAGCCTGGCTTTGAGATCAACTTTTTCGAGCAAGGCGGCCTCCTTTTGATAATTGTCTGTTGAGCGAATCCACAGAAAATGTAGCATAAATGCGGACAAATGATCAATGCGGGGGCTGAAATAAAGGATCGCGCGCGCGGCCCGCATGCACCCGCGCGGCCGGGCGTGTATAATAGTCCCCGAACATGGTTTCGGGTTATGATTGCCTGGAGGTTGTCTCATGAGAATCCTGTTTGCCGCGTTGTTTGTGTTCGCATGCGCGGGCGCTTCGATTGCGCAGGCCGTGGACCCGGCGCTGCTGGCGCCCGGCGACGATGTGCTGTTCGTTGACGAAATCGTGATAACGGAGCGGGACGGCGGCGCATTCAAGGTCACGGCCGACCTGTACCGTCCCGCCGGGGGCGAAAAGCTGCCGGGAATCGTGATCGCGCACGGCGGCGGGTTCGTGGCGGGCAGCAAGGACGCCTTCGGCATTCCCGAGGTGTCGCGCTATTTCGCGCGCAACGGATTCGTGGTCCTGGCCGTGGACTACCGCCTGCTGCAGCACGGCGGCCTGTTCCCCAAAAACGCGCAGGATGTGAAATGCGCCATCCAGTGGCTGCGCGCCAACGCGGACGCATACGGCGTGGACACCGCGCGCATCGCCATCCAGGGCAACTCCGCGGGCGGGTACATGGCTTCCTTCGCGGCCGTGACCCAGACCAGCGAGGAATTCAACGCCTCCTGCGGCAGCCCCGGACTCGACGCGCAGCCCCCGGCCGTGGATCTGGTCGTGGCCTGGTACGGGGTCCACGACTTCACCACCATGACGCACAACCTGGTCAAAGCCATGACCATTTCCTATTTCCAGGGCATCAAGGACATCCCCGCGTTCAAAAAACACATCTCGCCCATCACCTACGCGCAGAACGCGCCGCCCATGCTGCTGCTGCACGGCACCGCGGACCAGCTCGTGCCCTTCGACCAGTCCGTGCGCATGTGCGAAGCCGTGAACGCCGCGGGCGGGGACTGCACGCTCATCAAATATCCGGGCGTGGACCACGGCTTCATCGGCGAGCACCTGGGCACGGACAACGCGGACAACGCCCTGCATGTGACCGCAAAGTGGCTCCGCGAACGGTTCGCCGCCATGTCCGCCCCCGGCGCCCCGGAAGCCGGGAAGTAGCGCACTGCTCAACCTTCATTTCGCATAATCTTCATCACGGCATGGGTTATCGCCTTGCGCTCCCTTTTGCACGAAATTCGAAATCCGTGCATGGCAGAATGGTGATTCTCAAATCAACGAATGCGCTCAAATATTCTTGATATGACACCCCTTGCAAAACGCATGAATATCATGTAATATCGGAAAGAATCAAAAAATGCTGATAACGGGGCATAAAGGCTTTTCAGGTGACGCACTGCTTCAAAACAGCTCGTAACGATTGAAGATCCGGAACGAGAAGGCTTCATTAAGAAGAAAGTGTGTTGATCGCCCAAGCGCACAAGCTTGTATGGCTATGCAACCCGCGGATTGTCGAAGGGCTTATTAGCCTGATTGCGGCAATGCAAATCTTCGCTCTTTGGGAAAAGGAGATTGCAAACAAGGGCGCATTGATAACCATTGTTATCCATGGCCTGAAATCTGATACATGGGAGACTGACAATGACGGCAAAGAATTTGTTGATGAATTACGTCATGACCAGCATGGCGGACTTGCTCCGGCTGCGGAATTTTCCGTATCCTCCTGCAGAAATCCCCAGGCTTCAAGTGTTCCCCATTTGGTACGGTTTGCGTCTTTCGATATGTTGGAGACATACATATACCATTGCAAAAATGCTGTTTCTAATATTGCTGATTCCCGCATTACTGTTTTCCGGCGGCGTGATCGCCATGGTGCAGCAGTTGACAAGCATGGTTGGCAGCCGGCAAAGCGCCATCAGTTTTTCAGATTCATCAATCGGTCCAATGATTTATCAGAAAGCACAGGAAATCGGAGACGCCCTCGCATTGATAGTGGGCCTGATCGCAATAGCCGCCATGATCGCGTTTCTTCATTTTGCAGCCATTGTATTAGCGAAAATTCTCTGCCGCATTGCGCATTCAACGCTGATGAGCTTCAGCGGAAAAATGCCGGGATTGCAAATGCAGTCTGGCAATGAAGATGAATTCACGGAGCAGCACTATGCCGTCATATCCCGTCCTATTTTCTGGGCCTTTATCGGAGCGGCTGCATTGGGCATTTATCAGGCGGTGGCATTCCACGCCGTCTATTTGCCGTTTGCAGGTCTGGCTTTGCCTGGCCCTCTGGTCGTGATTTTCTTCGCAGTGAATATGATCGCCGCGTTGTTTCTGTTTCTGCTTTCGTTGTCGTTGCCGTTTCTTGCGGGCGCGGTTATCTGCGGAGAACCGGAAGATGCGGCGACTCCTTTTTTATCCTTCACAAAGGCCTTTTTCAGAGCTCCCATCCGTTGGCTGATATATCACTTTGCTGTAACCATAATGGCTGCAATTGTCTCGTTCGTCATTCTGGGCCTTGCGGGATACGCATTGTCCGCCACCTTTTCCGCTTTTATACCTGTCGCCTCGCGGTTGATGAACATCGGGCACATCGAGGTAAAATTCGCCGTTCTGTACAGCGCTGTCGCCGCCGTGTGCCTTCTGGCTGTCGCCGCCTTTTTTGTTGCAGTTCCCGCAAGTGTGTTTCTCACCATGCAGAATGTTGTCACTGTTCTCATGCATCCCTTATACAGGGATAAAAATGTTCCATATGCCGCAGGGTTCGATCGCTATGCCGGCGTCATCAAATTGGTTGCCGTTCTGCTATTTGTTCTGGGTGTCAGCGGTTATGTCCTGAAGCAGGGCCTCGGCAATGCGACATACGCCAACATTCTGTTCAACTTGAAAAAGTACGATCAGTCGGAAATCTATTATTTGAAAGTTCTGGAGAAAAATCCTGAAAATCCCAAATCGTTGATGCGCCTCGGCCGCATTGAATTCATCCGCAAGAACGAGGATGCGGCTATGGCATATTTTGTGAAAGTGCTGGATATGGATTACGCAAAGAAGGAAATGGCGGAGCCAATCAGGCTTATGGCGGAAAAAAGCATGGCCGCGTTCGACATGGACAGGCTTACTTTGACTGCAGACTTGCTGCGCAAACATTTTTCAAAGATTCCCAAAGTCAAAGAGACGCTGAAGAAAGCGGATGACATGCTCAAATTGCTCAAGAACCCCGTGAAAATTCAACAAATCGAGATTGTCCGGGCGGACGCGGGGTATTACGGTATTGAGTTCCGACTCGAAGCGGAAAACATTCTGCACAAAGCGAATCGAGATGCGCAAGCGGATTGCCGCATCACCCTTGAAGGGCCAGAGGTCAGCGATACCATGACCGATTGCGGAATTTTCATTCCCGCACAAGCCCCCACCGAAGCCATAGACCACTCTTTCACCCTGGACTGCGGTTACAACACCATGTGTTGGGCCGAAGGAGACTACAAAATCACCGTTTATCTCAATGGCCGCAAAGCCGGACAAAAGGCTTTTCAAATCAAGAAGCCAGTGACAATTCGCAATGTCACGGTCAACACGGCTGACGCGTTGCAGTCCGAGCTGACATTCCAGTTCGAGGCGGCAAACAATTTGCACGATTCCGGTCAAGACGCCCAGGCAGGCTGCCGGATCACTCTGGAAGGCCCGGATGTGAACCAAGCAATTGATGACTGCAACATCTTTATTCCCGCTTCGGATGAAGACACCACAATCAATGGCAGATTCTCAACATATTGCGGCTATGATTACGATATCGGCACATCTGTTTGCTGGAATCAAGGATCTTATGTGCTTTCAGTTTATCTGTATGACCAGATGGCCGGGAAAACGGATTTCAACATCGAAGCTCCGCAAGTGCAACAGGAGCAATACGATGAATATGGGGAATAGCGATTTTCGCTAACTCCTCTCTGTTCAATAAACTCAGGGCATTTTTATGCTGGCGGCCATGCATGCAGGCTTTGCTGTGCGACGCTGTGTATAATATGCATGGCGGTGCACAGGGGAAATCTGTCTGTGTCTGGTTTGTCGCGGACAACAAACGGATGCGGGAATAAGAAACACGCTTTCAATGCAGAGCGGAATGATTTGCATAAGCACATTTATGAGCTTGAGAAAGGCTTGCTTTTGAACGGCACGCCGCAGTTGTGAAACCATGCCGAAGGGAGAGAAGATCATGACAATGGCAGAACGGCTCCACGCCGTGCTCCGCTTCGAGCAGCCGGACCGCCCGTTCTTTTTCCCCACCATCGGGTTCTGGGCCGAAACCATCCAGCGCTGGCACGGCGAGGGGCTGCCCGCATTCGTGTTCCACGATGTGCCCGCTTTCCTTTATTTTGATTTCGACCACTGGCTGCCGTTTCTGATCGGCGACCACGAGCTGCCCAACCTGTTCCCGCCGTTCGCGCCGCGCGTGCTCGAAAAGAAAGGCAAATATGAAATCTTCCGCGACCACGGCGGCAAGATCTACAAGCGGTTCCGGGACGGAAGCTCGTCCATCCCGCAGTTTCTCGAAGCGCCGGTCAAGACCATGGACGACTACCGCGCGCTGCGCTGGCGCCTGGATCCCGGTTTTCCGGGCCGGTGCGCCAACCCGGTGTTCGACCTCATGGCCGCGTATTGCAAACTGCGCGGCGCGCCCGGGGGCATGATGGTGTCCGGCCTGTTCGGGTTCCACCGCCATCTGCTCGGCGTGGAGACGCTCATGACCGCGTACTACGACACGCCGGACATGCTGCACGCCATGGGCCGCGACTGGGCGCGCCTGTGCAAGGGCTGCATCCGCAGGTTGCGCAAACGCTACGGCATCACGCTCGTCAACTTCTGGGAGGACATGTGCTTCCGCAGCGGCCCCATGATTTCCCCGCGCACCTTCCGCGAGTTCATGACCCCGTACTACAAGGAAGTGATCTCGGACGCGCGGGACCAGGGCGTGGAGTTCTTCTGGGTGGACACGGACGGCGACTGCTCGCTGGTGATACCGCTGTTCGAGGAAGCGGGCGTGAACCTGTTGTACCCCTTCGAGGCGCAGGCGGGCATGGACATTGTGAAAGTGCGCGCGGACCATCCGCGCATGGCCATCCTCGGCGGGCTGGACAAGCGCGTACTGGCCAAAGACCGCGCGGCCATCGAGGAGGAGGTCATGTCCAAAGTCCCGGCCATGCTCAAATCAGGCGGGTATATCGCGGCCCTGGACCACACCGTGCCCCCGGATGTGCCCCTCGAAAACTTCAAATTCTATCTCGAACTGCTCAAGAGCCGGGAACTGGCGGGACGCGGGATCGCGTAATCGCTATAATTGCATAATCCTGATTTTGTCTGGAGCAACGCGGTTTGGACACATACAAAATCATCCTGATCGTGCTGGCGGTGACGGCGGTGCTGTTCATGCCGTTCTACCCGTTCCGCATGGCCACGCGCCTGGTGCTCGCGATTCTGAATCTTATGTTGCCGCTGCCCATCAAGTTCGACGATATCGGCGGCATCCCCCTCATCGGCATCCGGCTGTTCAATGTGCGCATCGCGCTCAAGGGCGAAAGCTCGCTCAAGGCACGCGAGATGCGCATCCGCATCAATCTTCTGAATGTCCTGGTTCTGAAGCGGCCCACCATTGACCCGGTGGTGTTCTACGATCCCGAGATTCACCTGTACCGCGAGAAGGAGCAGGGCGAGCTGTGGTTCCTGTTCCCGATCAACATCGCGCGCCGCGTGATCGGGCTGATCTTCGGCCACGCCATGGGCGCGAACAAGGTGTACATCGTCAACGGCCGCATCGTGCTGCACGGCTCCAAGGGCGACACGGAGATCACGGACATGGAGGCGCTGTTCGTGACCATGGGCGCGGGCGCCACGGTGCGCTCCCTGGACTGCCGCATCGGCCAGGGCCGCCTCAAGCTCTCGCCCGAGGGCACGGCCTACGACTCCGCCATCAACATCGCCGCGCACGAGCTGCCCCTGGAAAAACTCGCCGCCCTCAAGATCCCCAAGGAACTCACCGGCCTAGTGCAGATCGAGGCCGTGATGAAAGGCGGGTTCGGCCCGCCGGTCATAGAAGGAAGCATGAAAGCATCGGTCATATATTTGCGCGAGCAGGCCATCCGCAATTTCGCGGCCCCGCTCCACTTCGAGGGCACCACCTTGAGCCTCAAGCCCATGCGCGGCGATGTGGCCGATTACCTGCTCACCGGGTCCCTCGAAAGCGATGTTGTAACGGACCGCGTGGAACTCAAGCTGCACGGCACGGGCACGGGCCGCGGGCCAGGCAACATCTTCAAGATGCTGAACATGAAGCCGTACATCCAGTCCGCGGTGTTCGACGGCCGCATTGACCTCGAGGGCGAGTTCGAGGATTTCACGGACATCACCGGAAGCATAGAAATCAAGCTGCGCGATGTGCGCCTCAATCCCGAGGCTTTCACCATGGAAGGCAACAAGCCCCGCGCATCCATGCCCCGCATCCCCATCCTGCATTTCGACATGTTCATGCAGGAAGGCTTTCTGCAGTTGGATTCGATCAAGGCGTGGCTGCCCGGCTCGTTCGTGCGCATCTCGGGCCGCGTGGACATGACCCTGGACAAGGCGCTCGACAAGGTCACGGACACCTCGTACGACATGCAGGCCTCCGTGCGCCGCGACGACACCATCAGCAAGGGCGCGGATCCCAAAGCCACGCTTTCTCTGCCCCTGGAGTTCAAGTCCGGCAAACTGCGCCTCAACACGCACCAGACCGACGATTCCAAAGACTTCAGCGCCACGGGCCGCGTGGAAATGCAGGACATCGTGGTGCAGAAGGAAGCGTTCGCGTTTCTGGGCAATCTGAACCGGTTCATCGAGGTGGGTTTCCGCGGCCTGCGCGGCGAAATGGACATCACGGCCGAGCGCATCTCGTTGAGCAATGTGTATGTGGCCGGCCGCTGGATGGATTTCACCGTGGACGGGTATATCGGCCTGGACGGCCGCCTGGATCTGCGCGCGCATGTCAAAGTGCTGTCCCGCGACCAGGTGCAGGACGGCGCTGGCCTGTTCCGCATTCTGCCCGAGTCCGTGTCCAGCCGCCTCAAGTCCGGGCTGCACATCACCGGCACCACGGCCCGTCCCCGCGTGCGTCTGGTCATGGGCGACGAACCCGGCGCCGTGGCGGGCGCGCGGTTGCTTGAAGGCGACACACCCGGAAGCGCGGACTGAAGCCGGGCGGCCCATAAGCGCAAAATTTGAATTATTCGAAAAAATTAGCGGTCATGATGACCGCCGTTATTTCTTTCTCATTTCCTCGCCGTACAACTGCCTGTACACCGTGGCCCTCTTGAACAGGTCTTCCTTGAGTTCGCGGGGGTAGGGAATGTGTTTCCAGAACAGCTTGCGGATCTCGGCGTCCAGGACCTGGAAGCCCTGGGCTTCGCGCGTCATCCAGTCCACATAGTCGTCCACGAAATTCTTTGTGAGCTTGGTGTAGTCCAGGCCCGGGCGCGCCATGTGGTAGGCGCTGCCGAGTTCGCCGGGCAGATCCTTCCAGTTGAAGGATGTTGTAGCGCGGAACCATCGGTAGTTTCCGAGGGTGCGGATAAGAGAAGTGTCCGGCGGCATGGTGGGGGGCGGGAACAGGGGCATGATGATGCGGTCGTGCCAGGCCATGCCCGTGCCCACGCCGGGCAGGATGAGCACTTTGGGGGGCGTGCGGCGGCCGCCTTTGTCGTGGAAGATCGTGGGGTCGCGCGCTTCAAGTTCCTCGAGCTTCCCGGCCACATAGTCCCGCGTAAACAGGGAAAAGCGCGTGTCCAGCGGAATCCATTTGTCAACAAGAACCGGGGTGTTGCGCAACACGCCGCCGCGCACGGCGCAGCTTCGCATCACATTCACCAGAAGGTCGAACTCCTCGCGCAGGCGGCGGAACTGATCCGCGCGGTGGCTGTCCATGGCGCTGCCGCCGTCCTGTTCGTCGCCCTCCAGCTTTGTGTTGAGATTGTCAATTTCGGCGTGCCCGAGCGCGAGGTCCTTGATCACGGCCTCGAGGCCGGCCGCTCCCTTTCTGATAATCTTCAACACCCGCAGCTTGTCCGAAGCGTCCGCTTCCGGGTCAAGCTCCTTGAACGCCTGCATAAGCTCCTGGAAGCCGTCGAATTCTTCCTTGTATTTGTCCTGGAGCTTTTTCTCGACTTCGCGGATCTTGGCGCGCAGCCGCTCTTCCTGTTCCTTTTTCTGGGACACGGCCTTTGTCTGCGCTACATCGCTGGTCAGAGGGATCAGGCCGCGCCCGATTTTCTCGAACCACTCGTTCAGGTAGAAGACCTCGAAGGCGGACCTACCCGCTGGCCTGTCGAGTTCCGCAGGCAGCAGTTCAAGCACAGAGCCTCCCGTGGCCAGTCGCGCATCCATGATCCCGAAGTTCATGAGCAGCCTGCGCTCGGGCGTCAGTTTCTTCCAGTCCTCACGGATTATGGAATTGATCATTTTCACATAAGACACGGACAGGATGCCGAGCGCCTTTTCAAAGTTTACCGCGGCGTCGGTTTTTGTGCGGTCCCTGTGCCCGAGGTACAGCTCCACAGCGGTTTCGATGTTTGCGGCCAGCGCCTGGTCCGCGGCCTGCGTGCGGCGGTAGAATTTCGCGTCAATCACGATAGGCTGTGCATTCTGATCCTTGTCCATGGGGTCGCTCCCGTGTGCTCCGCGCGGCCCTGCCCCGGCGCGGCGTTGTTATCTGTTCCATCTCCATTATAGCACCACGCGCGGCGCGGACGGCGGCGTCTTCTTTTGTGTGTTCCCGCATTCCGCCTTTTCAAACCTGTCCGCGAAGCATAAGATTATACTGGAATGAAAGTCCTGCTCATCAACCCTTTCATCAGCACACAGGCCACGGCGGGCAAGTACCGGCGTTTTCTTGAACCCATGCCGCCGATCAGCCTGGCGTTCGTGGCCGCAGCGCTCAAGCAGGCCGGAGCGGAGGTCTGTATTTACGACGACTACACGCAGGGCGGAGACCGCGCCGCGCTCATGGACGCCATCCGCGCCGCCGCGCCGGACATCGCCGGCCTCACCTGCGTTACGCCCACGGCCGCGCGCACCATGGAAATCGCCCGACAGATTAAAAGTGAGTTCCCGGACATTACGCTGGCCATGGGCAACATCCACGCCAGCGTGTTTTATGAGCAGATCATCAATGACGGACTGGCCGACTTCGTGGCCCTGGGCGAGGGCGAGGACACCATCGCGGACCTGGTGCGGACCCTGGAGAGCGGCGGCGATGTGTCTGCCGTGAAGGGCCTTGCATGGAAACGCGACGGCCGAGCCATCGCAAACGAACCGCGCCCGTACCGCGAGGATCTGGATGAACTGCCCTTCCCGGCCTGGGACCTGTTCCCCCTGGAGCGCTACCGCCTGTTCAGCTTCGCCGTGGTGCGTGAGCCGGGCATGCTCATCCTCGGTTCGCGCGGCTGCCCATACAACTGCACCTTCTGCAGTCTCAAAATCATGGGGCGCAAGCGCCGCAAACGCTCGACCGCAAACATCGCGGACGAATTCGAGTGGCTGCTGAACAGCTTCGGTTACAGACAGATGTCGTTCATTGACCCCATATTTCCTCTGTTAAAGCAGGAAGGCCTCGAGTTCGGACAGGAACTGATCCGCCGCGGGCTGCATAAAAAAGCCGTGTGGACCACGGAAACCCGCGTGGACCTCGTGGACCAGGAACTTCTCGACGCCATGGCCGCGTCCGGGCTGCGGCGCATCATGTACGGCTTCGAGTCCGGCGGCCAGCAGGGCATTGATTCCATCAAAAAGAATTTCAAGATTGATCAGGCGCGCAGCGCCGTGGCCATGACCAAAAAGGCGGGCGTGGAGATCATCGGGTTCTTCATGCTCGGCGTTCCGGGCGAAACCCGGCAAAGCGCCGAACAGACCATAGCCTACTCGGTGAGCCTGGACATAGACTTCGCCAAGTTCACCATCTTTTCCCCGTTCCCCGGTACAAAAGTTTACGAAGACATGCTCGCGGACGGCACTATCCAGCCCACGGACGACTGGAGCACATTCACGAATTATCCCTCGCGCGAAACCCCGGCCGCATACATCCCCGAGGCCCTCACCAACGACGATTTGATTCAACTGCAGCGCAGGGCGTTCCTCAAGTTCTATCTGCGGCCCCGGCAGGCTTTCAACCAGTTGTTCAAGGTGCGCACGCTCAAAATCCGCGACATGTGGAACGGGCTGTTGCTCGTGCTGGGTCTGCGCTGAATCTCCGCGCGGCGGAATCTTCCCGAAAAAGCAAAGCGGCCCGGCGGGGAACCCCGCCGGGCCGCTGTTGATTCAATACGGAAATGACCGCGTTACTTGATGACCGCGAGCTTGCCGGTCACGGTGCGGGACTTGTTGAAACCGTCGCGCACGGTCATCTGGTACAGATACACGCCCGAGGCCACCATGCGGCCCGCGGTGTTGCGCATGTCCCATTGCGCCAGGTCCAGGCCGCGGGAGCTGTTGGATGCGGCCGCGGTGTCGAACGAGCCGTTGAGCGTGGCCAGTCCGGTGACGGTATTGTTGACCGTGCGCACATGCTTGCCGGCCACATCGTAGATGTCAATGTTGACGAGCAGGGTGCCGTCCGCGCCCTCGGCCTGGGTGTTGAAGGTGCTGCCCGCGTCTATGTTGAAGTACACCACATCGCCCGAGCTGGAGCGCCACGGGTTGGGATATGTGTGTGGGTTGGCAAGGTGCATTTCATACACCGTGCCGGGGGCCTGCATTCCCCAGCGCAGCGCCTTGGGATCGTAGAGCGAGAAGTGGTTCGTGACCACGGTTATGATGTTGCGCGTTGGATCTATGGAGCCGTCCAAACGGATCCAGGCGTTGGGCGTGGCGCACACCGTGGACACCGAGTCGCACCAGTAGTACACATAAATTTTGTTTTCATCATACGCCGTGCTGTCCACAACGCCATCGTTGTTGGCGTCGTTGTAATGGAAGATCATGAGAATGTCTTCGTTGAACACCACGCCGTCCGGGAAGAACTCGCGGGCGTCTCCGGTGCTCACGAGCAGGTCCTTGGCGTCCTCTGGAGCCGGGGTCCACGAGGGGGTGGCCACATTGATTTCGGTCTCCGCGGTGAGCGCGCCGGCCGGTATCACGGCAGCCACGGCGCCGTTGAGGAACGCCAGCCCGCCTGCGCTGGTGACTGTGGATTCCGTACTCAAGTACATGAATCGCACATCGCCCTTGGTGGCGCTGCTCTGGGTGACCATCATGACCGGGTTGCCGTCTCCGTTGTCCGGGCAAGAAGCGCCGTGGCACTGCAACAACCCGAACTCGTTGTTGGCGCTCTGGCCCACTTCCTGGCGCACATAGCTGCCCGCGGTCTGGATGTACACGGCGTAGTTGTTGAAGTTCTTGCCCGTGAAGAACTCTGTCTTGACATCGTCTTTCTGCAGACCGCGCAGGCTGAACGAGCTTGTGGTGTCCACGGAGTGGAATATGAAAGTGTCGTCGGAACTGAACGACGGGAACAGGCCCGGGTAGTCCGTGCAAAGGGCCGTGGTGCAGTCGTGGATTTTATATACGCCCGCGGCCGAGAGCGAGGTGACCGTGCCGCTGACCGTGGCGCCCCATGAGCTGTCCGTGAGGTTCAGAATGTAAATGCTTGTTTTTGCGGGGTCGGTGACGCCGTCCGCGGCCGCAAACACGACCTTGGAGCAGTCGTGCGACCAGCGCGGCTGCACCAGATATGCGAGGCCTGGAATGTTCGTGAGTTGAGTGACTGTGGCATTGCTGCCGCCGTTGTCTTCGATATACAAACCATTGGCTGCCTTGGTTCCGGACATCCTCCACAGATCCGCGCCTGTGACTCCGCCGTTGATGATGGACGCCATGGACGCGACCAGGGAGTCCTGGTATCCGTTGGAACACGAGGTGGAACTCCAGTCCGTGTCCGCCCAGCGGCGCTGGTTCGTGGATGCGAAGGCCATATTCGAGAGTTTCTGGTTGGCGGTGCGCAGCCCGGCTAGGGATTTTGCAGCGTCGTCACCCACTGCGCCGGAGTCCGAAGTCTTGACGGCGTAGATTTCGAGTTCGTTGTGCACATCGTCTTTGGCCGAGAAAATGATGTAGGCGTCGTCGCCGCTCCAGGTTATGCCCGCGCCGGGGCGGACATTCATGGTGGCGCTGGTGAGGCGGATTTCGGAGCCCCACACGCCGCCGCCGTATGTGCGTTTGTAAATGTTCCACACGCCGCCGTTGTTGTTGAGATAAGCGATCTTGTTGCCCGAATGGCTCCACACGGGCATGACCGAAATGTCGCCCGTTGCGGCCGTGCCCACGGTGTCTACGGCATCTCCGCCCAGAGATAGGCTGGTGTCTGTGCGCACGAGCAGATACAGTGTCTGGTTGCGGCCGCCTATGCCGGACAGACCGCTGGCCGTGGGCGTCACTGTGATGGCGTCCGCGGCTTCGGTTCCGTTGGCCTTGATTTTAACATACGCCTGTCCTGACACCAGGGTGCCGGTTGTGGATGTGACGCCCGCGCCCACGGCGGCGCCACCGAGGTTGGTCGCGGCGATGTATGCGCCGGTCGTGCCCAGGTTGCCGAGGGTGATGGTCACGGATTTGCTGGCGATGGGTCCGGTGGTGACCACATCGTCGTTTTCGTCCAGAATCTTGACCTGGATGATTTCATAGTCCGTGTTGTCCGGCGCCAGGACGCCCTCGGGGTTGTCCGTGCTGCCGAGCGTGCCGCCGTAGGTCGTGCCGTCGTCGTCGAACTGCGTGATGTGCAGGTATCCGCCGGTGGAGTAGTGGTATGCGCAGGCGGGCGAAGATGTACTGACATTTCCCGCGTTGTCGCGGGTGCTGATTTTGAAATAATAGGTTGTGCCTGTGACCAGGCCGGTGGAGTTGGTGAAGTTGAGTCCCGTCTGCCAGGTTCCATCGGTCTGCGGGTTGGCGGAAGAGTTGGTGCCGAAGTACACATAGTAGCCGGCCACGCCGGAGTTGTTGGTGCCCGCGGGGTTGTCGCCGGGGCTGGTCCATTCCATGAACGGGCCGGTGGGTGCGGTGTAGTTGTAAGAGTTATCCCAGGCCAGGACTGTGCCGCCCGAGGCTGAACGCAGGGTCACGCCCGCGCACGCGAACGCGGTGGGCGCCTGGGTGTCGAGGAGCACATAGCCCGGAGAATAGGCATAGCTGGCGGCCGCGCTCGTGGAATTTTGAACATTGTCGCGGCACTTTCCGCGGAACCGGTACCAGTTGCCGGCGGCGCCGGTCATGCCGTCGTAGTTGTTGGCGCTCCAGTCCACGGTGCTGCCGTCCACCCATGTGCCGGCCGAGTCCGTGCAACCGCCCTTGGCCGCGCCGTCGTTGCACACTTCCACATCGTAGGGCGTGGCGTTCAGGCCGCTTTCGCCCGCGCCGTCGCTGCACACCAGGCCCGCGCCGCTGTTGGAGAAGGCCAGTGCGCTCTGGAACACATCCGCGGCCGGGCCGATGGATGTGTTTGTGGGAGACTGGATGTCGCAGGTGCGCGCGATGGAACTGGCCGTGCCCAGATTGCCCGCGTTGTCCTGCACGCGCATTTCAAGGGTGATGTTGGCCAGGTTGGTGGTGCAGGTGATGTTGGTGATGGAGCAAGTGCCTGTGGATGTGGCCGTGCCGCTCCAGTTGTCCGATGCCGAGCGCCAGGTGCCGTCGCACAGGCCGCCGTCGCCCGAGCAGCGGTATTCGCACGAGTTGTCCTTGAGTTTGCTGATCAGGTCCTGCACGCCGCCCGCAAGGTCGAACAGGCCGTCCACGAACGAGTCGTTGTAATCAACATTGTTGGCGTCCAGACTGGTGAATGTTGGCGCTGCGGCGTCGTACTGGTAGGGGCCGAGCACCTGGTCGGTGCCGATGATGCCGCCGTTGTAGCTGCGCACGATGAGGTAATAGCTGCCGTCCGTGCTGGCGTCCAGGGTCATGCTGGTTCCGACCTTGTCGCATGTGCCGCCTGGACAGAAGGCGTTGCGGTCGGACCACAGGGATCCGGCGTTGAGTTCCGCGTCTGTGTAAGTGGCGGCCTGTTTCCAGAGATAGCGGTAATACTGGGTTCCGCCGCGCTCGAAGGCGCAGGGTGCGGTTCCGCACGCCGCGTTCCGGAATGTGAAGGTTTTGGTGCTGATTCCGTAATAGGTCGGCGGTCCGGCGCAGGCCACGCCGCCGTTGAGACAATCCACGGAAGCGTCCTGCGGAAGCTGGATGATGTAGCCGATGTAGCCGCTGTTGGTTCCGCCGGTGGTGGACACGAGCGTGGCCGCCTGGTTCACGGAACTCCACAGGGTGTTTCCGCCTCCGGTCGAGATTCCGCCGCCGCCGTCCACCACATTCCACTGCACATTCTGCGCTCTCACGGCCAGGGCCGTAAACAGAATTGCGCACAACAATATGGCGGGAACTGCGTGCTTTCTCCACCTATTCCGTTTCGGATGTCCCATGTGCTGTCACTCTCAAATAATATTTTACTGATCATATCAAACAATTTATGTGCCATGTCCGGGCGGCGTGCGCAATCGCGGTGTTCCAGCTCATTCCGGTTTCGGATCTGACGCCTGTTCACACGGTTTTCTTTTGTCTTAAATCTGAATTTTCTATTTTTTTCCGCGATATCCTAAGAAATTCGATAAAAAAGTTATATATATAGAGAATTATTATTATTTCTACTTTTAATCACTGAAATCAAAAGGATTTGTGTGTTCTGGGGCATAATCACAAGCGCTTGAGCGAATTCCTATCAAGGTGTTCCGGGAAAAATTTCCAGAGCACTGCCGGTGAACAGAATTTCACAAACATGAAGATTTTTTCATGGCTGCGCACAAAATCTGCACTGAAAACAAAACAGAGGTTTGGTCCGCCGGTGAGGCCCGGCCATGTCACTTGCCTGTTCCGGATGCCTCCTGGGCCTCCTGTTTCTGGGCCATGGACAGCAAGAATGTGCGCTTGAGTTCGAGTTGGCCCTCGACGGGATCGCCCCTGCGCGGGGTGAGGGTGATTTTGCCGGTGGCTTTGAGATCCGCCTTGATTTCCTCCACATCCCTGGCTGTGGTGTTGTACACCACATAACCCTGCGCTTCCAGGGTCTGGTAAGCGCCGGTCTTCTGCGAAACCCGTTTGCCACGGGCCATGAACCCGTCCAGAACTTCGTCGCTCATGGCGTACTGGGACAGGTCCTGTTTGGCGCCGAAAAGGACATGCGCCATGGACGCGCCCTTGTCGGTCTTGAGGTCCGCAAACTTGTATTTGAGTTCCACGGGAATGGACATCTGGCCCGGAAGGGTTACGACGATGGGTTTTGCGTTCCAGGTATCGTCCTTTTTCTTGAGCACGATGCCGGTTTTCTTGCGTTTCGAGTCCGCAGCCGCGGCGTCTTCGTCCGGCTGGGGCGTAAAGCGGAAGGCCATGCCGAAGCGCTCGACCATCATGTCCCAGGTGAGCTGTTTTTTGGCCATGGCGACCACGGCCAGGGGTGCGTCATCGCGACTGTATTCCTCTTCGAGCTGCGTGAACAGAGCGTCGAGATCCAGGGCGTGGAAATCCTCGATTTCGCCTTTGTCGTTGACCACGAGGGTCATCTTCTGGCCCTGGAGCCTGGGCAGGACTTGGGCTGCCGCCTCGGCGTCCAGGTTCTCGGACGCGAGCGTGATTTCATCAATGAGCATTTCGATAGTGAACTGATCCGTTTTGTCTTTGTCCTGTTCGAGGACCTTCCAGGTCATGGCCAGGTCGAAGCGCAGCGGGGCCATGGCCGCGAACATGCCGCTCTCATCCGCGGTGGTTATCTGCGCGGACTCGTCGAGAAAGAATGTACCGGAATAGGTTGCGCCGGGCTGGAGCGCGAATTTGAAATCAAAGGCCTGCGGCCGCACGGGCCGGGGCCGCTGCATTGGCTTTTTGTCTTTTTTGCCGAACAGGGAGCATGACGCCGCGCCCGCCGTCAGCGCCGCGCATAAAACCAGCAGCGCAAGGGTTCTGGCTTTTGTGTGTAATCCGCTGTTGCGCATGTGCATTATCCTCCAAAGGCCGTGTGTGCTTATTAAATATGAGATGATATCACGAAACCCGCGCCGCGAAAAGCACTGCGGCAAAACAAGGGAGAAAGAACCGCGCGCCGCGCTTGCGCCGCATTCCGCGCGGGCATACAATAATTGGCATGAAAACACACGCCCTTGCAAATTCCAGAGCGGCGGCCGTGGCGGTTCTGGTCATATGCGCCGCGCTGCTGTTCGCGCCGCCGGCCCGCGCCCAGGACAAGGCCCCGGAACCCGGCTTCGCAACACAGCCCCTGCACACGCTCACTTCGGGCCTGGCCGCCGCAAACCCCGCGGCCGCGGGTTCTTGGTCCTACGACATGCGCTCCGCGGATGTGTCTCTCGGCCGGCTGACCGTGACCCTGTCCGTTCAGCCGTGCACTGCTGGCGAATGCTATGTGCTGGCCCAGTCGGGCCGGTTCGAATTCAGCGCCACGGACACGCGCTTGATCTCCTCGCGCGCCGTGCTCAAGCCCGATTTCACGCTCCTGTCCTATGAGAAATCACAGCAGAGCGCCGGTGGCGGGCAAAGCGCCGCACGCGCGGCCGTGGGCGGACTGACCGTGACCGTGACGGCCAGCGAAACCGGCGCCGCGCCAATGGAAAAAACCATCCGCAAGACCGGCCCCGTGTTCTTCGCGCCCGCGGCCACCTTCCTGCTCGTTCGCGCCGCGAATCCAGAAAAAAACATTTCCTATATTTTCGATTCCCTGTCCCCGGAGCAGGCCGCGCTCCTGCCCGGATACATACAGACCCTCGGCCCCGTGACCCAGAAGACCGGGCAGGGCGCGCAGACCCTGTTCCGGCTCCGCGCCTCCAACGGCGAAAGTGTGCTGGTGTTCGATGTGAACTCCTCGGGCGAGATCGCGCGTTACGGCCCCGAGACCGGGGACCTCGAATTCGTGCTCGTGAAATAAAGGCAGATGCCGCGCGTTGCTTCTCATAAAAAAGCTGTTCCGCGCCTGACCGCGGCCGCGCGGCCGCGCAACTGTTCGTTCGAGGCCGCGCTTCGCTCGATCGGGTTTCTGGGCG
>JAGUYV010000209.1 GCA_020061125.1 bacterium
GCCGCCCGCGGCCAGCGCCACGGTGAACAGCGCCGCATGCCGCAGGGTCCACGCCGTGATCAGCCCCCCGGACCAGAACACGGCCACGGAACATGCGTTCAGAACCAGGAAATACGCTACGATATTGGCGCGGAAGGTGAGCTTGGGCATGTCCTGGTTCGAGAAAAAGAGAATCACGGGCGGTCCGCTCATGCCCGCGCCCGCATTGAAGAACCCGCTCAAGAACCCCACGAGCACGGAGGCGGCGCGCTCGTTGCGGATGGCGCGCCGCCACCCGGACATGAGGAGCAGCGCGAACACGGTGATGAGCAAACCGATAACGGCCTTGAGCAGGGGCGCGGGCAGCGAAGTCAGAAGTTCGCGCCCCGGCCACAGCCCGCACGCCCCTGCCGCCATCATGGGCCAGATGCGCCGCAACTGCACGAACCGCCACGCTTCGATGATCACGAGCAGATTGATGGCCAGCGCCAGAAACAGCATGATCGGCACCACATCCCGCGGGGCCATGAACAGCACCATGATGGAAACGAAAACGATGGCGGAGCCGAACCCGGTCAGGCCCTGGGTCAGGCCCGCAAAGAACGCCGCGGCAAGGCCTGCGGCAATAGTAGCGCTCATGGCGCGGCTCCCTTGCGCGGCGCACTGGCCGAGAATTGCACTAATTGATAATCACATGCCTGAAGCATGTCAATTTCCGGTCTTGCTCAAGTCAGCGCTTCCAATGCGGCTCGACTTCAAGACAGCCGTTGGCCGAAGATGTGAAAAGCCTGTCGTGTGATGCGCTGTAAAAAATATGCCGCACCTTGCGGCCGACGAAAACCCGGTCTTTAATTTTGCGAGTGCGCGGATCTATGACGAAAACATTGCCTGAAAGATATCCGGCCGCATACAGGAGATTGCGCCGGGGGTCGAACGCGAGGTCGCGTACACCAGGCTCCAACCCGATACGCCCGGAGTATTTCCTGGCACGGGTGTCGAACGCATACACGGCGCCGTGCATGGGCATGCCCGCGAACATGGTGTGCGAACGCACATCCACAGCCAGGCCGTTGCCCACGCCCATGCCCATGAGAAAATTGAATGCGCCGATTTTGATCCCGCGAGACTGTAGATCCGGCCTGGGCGCGGCGAACACACTGCCCGTGGGCGCTCCGTTTACAGAGTACAGGATTTCCGATCCGCGATCATAGAGCGTCATTCCGTGAGTCATGGGGAATTCGCCGTTCTGGAGAACCGAGCGCACGGATCTGTTTCTCCAGTTGTATACCCAGATGCGGGGCTGCAGGCGGTTGATGCGGCCCTGTCTCTTGTGCTCCGCGGCCTGCCGCGCCACCACATCCGGCACAATGGTATGTTCCGCGATCTGCCCCTCAATCACTCCCCACGATGTATCGTGGTGTGCCTCGTTGGTGGTGGGCGTAAGCAGCACCTCGCCGCGCTTCAAATCCATGCCAAAGAAAAGCGGGGTATAGTGAACGAGGCGGATTTCGCGGGAAATCACATCCCTGGCATCGTCAATTTCCAGAAGGCCGCGCTTCATGGGCGAGGCCACGAAGCAAACGCCTTCGCCGGGCGCGCACTCGCCGCGGAACGCGGAATAGAGATAGTACACCTTTTGAATTTTTTTGGATTCCAAATCAACTTTGATAAGCGGCAGGGGCGTTTCCAGGTCCTGATACGCCAGACCACAGTAAAGGGACCGCCCGTCCGAGGACGGGAAAACCGTCCTGGGATCCTGTGAGATCTCGCGCAGCGGCGGCGCACCATGCGGCTCGGCCTTGACGATGCGCTTTCGCCAGTCCGTATCACATAGAGAAAAAATGGGAGTGATGCGCGAGTCCCGCATCATGCGCGCGCACTGGTCGCCCTCAAACGAATACTGGCGGATGATGCTCAACGCAACCAGCACAGGGAATGCAAGCACGGCGGCGATGAGCGCTTTTTTTTGAAGTAGCCCCCTGCCGCCGCGCGCCGTGCTGCGCCAGTGCCATAGCGCGAGCGCAATGAATGAAATTACTATCAGCCACTTGTACTGCAGCCACAAGGATGCCAGGAATGGCCGCACGGGGATCAACGCCATGGCCAGCACACAATAGGCGGCGGCGCGCGCCCAGGCTCTGGTCCGCAATCTCCGCCACAAGACAACCACCGCAAAAACAGCAAGGCTCACGGCGATCATGGCGAGGATGCCAGAGGTCACAAAGTGAACAAAGAACGCGGGTTTGCCGCCGTACACATCCGTGGCTGCAAGCGCGGTCTGCAAGAATGGAGTCGTGGACAGAGAAGAAGTCATATTAATTGTGTGGTGATGGGCATGCGCGATTTTCACACCACCGCGCAAGGCTCCCAATCCGGATTCGCGGGGTCGAAGCGCAGATCGCTGAAACACAGGGCGAACAGGGTCTTGTCTCCGATGTTCTTGAACCCGTGAGCCACGCCGGGGCTGATCTTGTACAGGAACAAGTCCCCCGGCTGCACAACGCATTCCGCGGATTCGCCGGTTTTCGGGTTGTGGGCGGCCATGCGGCACGGGCCGCCCATGATGAACACGAATTCGGTCTGCCGCCTGTGAATATGGTTGCCGCGCACAACACCCGGTTCCAGGCTCACGATATGCACATTGTCAAGCGCATGCTTTTCCAGAAGTTCATATGGAATGGGATGCGTGTTCCACCCGCGCGCATCGCGGTATGCGTCCAGCTCTATAGTTTCAAACCCCTGCATGGCGGCGCAGCGCTCACTTTCTTTTGGACATGAGGTCCACGAAGACCTTGCCCCAGCCGTAACCCCTGTCGAGCGCTTCGGCTGCGATGCGGCGGCCCAGGCGCTCTATCGGCGGATCCCGGGGCAGGCGCTCATCCGGGTTGGGAAGCCCGGCGTGGGGCTTGTGCGGTTCGAGCTGGTACCAGTACGCCACGCTGTCGTAATGGCATCCGGAGGCGTCGTTGGTCCCGCCATGCTCCATGGTCACGCGGATGCTCTTTTCGAACGGGATGGGGTCCTGGATGTGGAACCGGTACGCAGAGATGCGCGCGCGCGCCCAGTCCTTGACTGTGAGTCCATGGAACGGGGCGCTGAATGTTCCCTTGTTGAAATACCATCCCGCATTGAAATAATCCTCGGTGCCGGTGCCGTGCACGGCGGGAGGGTGCCCCTCACCGTCCACATAAATCATTTCGTCGCCTTCAAGGAACCACAGGGAAAACGGCACACGGCCCTGCATGCTCATCACGCAGCCGGCGTAATGGCCCCGGCCCTCGGCTTCGAGCAGGGTGTAATTCTCTCCGGGCCGTGTTTCGTCATGCCGCCACAGGGCATGGAAGTATGCAGTATCCTTTTCAAGTTTGTCCAGTTTGTGATATGTAATGTTGTAGTAAAATGCGTAGATTTTTTTGTTTCCCTGATTTTCAATCTCGATGCGCGCGCTTTTGGCGAAAGGCATGGGCAGGTAACAATAGTAGCCGCCGGAAGACATGCCCATGGGCAGGGCCGTGTAATGCTTGTACTGGCCGAAGCCCACGCCGAAGAAATCGCCGAGCGGGGCTTCCACGCTCGGGGACGCCTCGTTGTCCCAGAACATGCGGATGACGCATGTGCGGCGCACATAGGTGTCTGGCGAAGCCACGGTCACCCAGATGCGGCTGATCTGGCCCGGCCCGTCCACATCGCAGATCACGGCCTTGTCGCCGGGTTCGATGCTCACGAAGTCTTCGTTGCCGCCCGTGCGGTCGTAGCTGCTCTCCTGCGCGGTTTTGAATTTCTGCAGTCTGATGAGATTGTCCAGCATGGAGGGGCCTGTCATCATGGCGCGCTCACGCTCCCGTAGTGCATGAAATGTGCTGCGCCCATTATAGCATAAACAGCGGAGCGCTTATTGAACCTGCACGGAAGCGCGGGAAAGCTCGGTGGCCGGGAAGGGCGGAGCGTCCGGCCCGTACACCCAGGCGTTGATGCGCTGGTTGTAACGGCGGTACATGCACCGCGCGGTGATGGTCACGGGTTTCCGGACATCGCCGGGCAGGGGAATGCGGTAAGAAAAATCGAGCTTGCCGCCGGGCGGAATAATGGCCTTGTCGCGCACGCCGCGCGCGTCCCAGAACCGGTGTTTTTCCACGGGATTGCCGGCTGCGTCCACGGGCACGCCCCCCAGCAGGGTGCAGCCGTCCGGCGTCTGGCCCGGCCCTTGGGGCGGGCAGTTTCTGAACAGCGTTTCGCCGCGCGCGTCCCTGGCCGTGACTTCCACCCAAGACTCCATGAGGTCGAGCGGGCTTGCCGGGAAATTGTGCACGAGCGTCATATTCTCGAGGGTAACTCTGGCCTTGACGCTTCGGCCCGCGGGGGCGGCGCTCACGGACACGCGCACCGTGCCCGGCTTGTCCAGGAATTTCCGGTAAGCGTCGTATTTGTTGTGCAGGGACAGGCGCAGGTACCAGACTTCGAAGCGCGGCACGGGCAGCTTGCCCTGGAGCCACAGCTCCGTACCCCTGTCGAAATCCGCGATATCCTCCGCGGGCGCAAAGCCCGCAGGGGCCAGGCGCGCCATGGCCTGGTTGATGCCCCAGAATCGGTGGTCGGGGCGCGCGTGAATGGGCGAGGAATGCGTGGTCAGCGGCATGTGGCAGTCCGTGCATGAAAGACCGGCCTGTTTTTCGAGCAGTTTCCACGGCGTGTATGTGTCGCCCAGGATCAGCTTGTGTCCGTCCGTGAAGCGATGGGGCATGTTCACGCGGTGGCAGGAGCCGCACCACTGTCCGCGCGGGATGGCGGAGCGGTAATAGTCGCGGCGGTGGCGCGTGAGGTCCCAAATGGTGAAGCGCCAGGCCGTGTCCCTGTCGTGAGGCCGTTTGTCAACCAGAGGGGGCGGGTGGCCCGGCATGAGCCTTCCGCGCGCGTTGCCGTTGCCCGCCTCGGGATCCGTGTGCGCGATGGCGTGGCAGAACTGGCATGAAACGCCCTCGGCGCGAAGGCGGTCCGCAAGGGGATCTCCGGGCCGGTCCACGATTCCGTATATCGAAGCCAGGGGATTGTGGCAGTTGGTGCAGAAGGTTGTGGCTTCCCACCCGAACCGCTCCGCGAATTCTTCGAGGATTTTCCGGTATGGCGGGGTCATGGCGGCCATGCTGTGCGAGGACGCGCGCCACTGCTCGTAGATGTCCGGGTGGCAGCGCGGGTCTCCGCATGATTCGGAATCCTGGACGAACGGCTCCGGGTCGCGGATGGGTTGACGAAGGCGCGCGTCGGATTTGATGACGAAGTCATAGCCCTTGCGGAGTTCCTCGGCCGGATATTTCAGGCGCCTGTTTTCCTTGTAAGTGTTGATTGCGCCCGCAGCCAGAGGCAGACCAGCGAGAGCGATGAAAGCTGCGGCGAAAAGGGTCTTCATGCGCGCGGGGTCTGTTAGTCCCCGGTTGCGCCGCACCGCGCGCATGGCAAAAGGCAGCCAGAGCAGATACGCCACGGTTCCGGCTATGTGCGCCCAGTAGAAAAAATTGCTGCGCAGTGTTTGCGCGTAAGCCAGGCCGAAGGCCATGGGGCCTGCAATGTATATGCCCGTGCCCGCGAGAACCGTGAAAATCAGGGAGGGCGTCCAGAATTTTCTATGCGCGCGCGCTGTGAGCGCGGCCCATGCGATCAGGCTCAAAGCGAACACGGGTTTAAACGGGATCTCGGCGCGGGGCAGGGCGATCATGAGGAGCAGGGGCAGGGGCCAGAGCAGGGGACGCCGCCCGCCCGCTTCGCGCAAGTATGCGTGCAGGCTCATGCCCGCGAACACGATGTCAAGAAAACCGATGACAACATGCCATTGAAGAAGGTAATAGCGCGCGAAATCGCGCGTCTCCCGCACGAACAGCAACGCGCCGGTCGCCAGGCAGAACCCGGACGCGGCAACGAAGCCCGCGAAATACCAGGTGTTGGGGAAGTTCCATTTGTGATCGGAATCCGTCATGTCTCACCGCGGGGCTGCGCCCCGGTGATCACATGATAGATACAATCGGGCCGGACTGTCAAAGCCCCGCGGGGGTTGTCAGAACGCCTGTTCGAGAATTCGCAGAGCGTCCGCGGCCGTGACATGCTCTGGGTTGTAGGTGAGCGCGCCATCGTTGATCGAGGCTTTTGCGATGGCTTCGAGTTTGTCCCTTGTCACGCCCGCGTCCGAGAGTTTGAGGGGCAGCCCGCAGAGCTTGTTGAGTTTTGCGGTCAGATCGCGCACGGCCTGGATGGCCGCCTGCGCGCGCTGCGCGTCGCCGCCCTGGGCCGGAACGCTGCACAGGTGTGGGGCGAGTTCAGCGATGACCCCGGCGCGCATATCCAGGTTGTTCTCCATGCCGAATGGCAGGAGAATGGCGTTGGCCACGCCGTGTGGCACATGGCAGATGCCGCCGGTGGCGTGGGCGAGCGCATGCACCACACCCACCATGGAATTGGAAAACGCCATGCCGGCCGCGAGCGCGCCGTTGGCCATGTCCAGGCGCGCATTCTCGTCCTTGCCGTTTTCCACGCATTTTATCAGGCTGCGCATGATGAGCCGGATGGCGGTGAGGGCCAGGGAGTCTGAAATGGGATTTTTCTGAAGGCAGTAATAGGCCTCGATGGCGTGGGTAAGGGCGTCCATGCCGGTGGCGGCTGTGATTTTGGGCGGGCAGGTAAGGGTCATGCGCGGGTCAATGAAAGCGGCCGTGGGGCACAGGCGCGGGGAGGTGAAAGCCATTTTCACCCCTGCTTCCGTGTTGTTAATCACGGCCACAAGCGTGACCTCGGACCCTGTGCCTGCTGTGGTGGGGGCCACGAACAGGGGGCGCGTGGGCTTTGTGAGCCGGTCCGCGCCGCGGAACTTCATGAGGTCGTCGGTGTCCTCGGAGATCACGATGTTGGCGGCCTTGGCTGTATCAATGCACGAGCCGCCGCCAACGGCCACGAAGCAGTCGCAGTTGTGCTCGCGGTAGAGCTGCGCCACCCGATTCACCGTGGTGTGGGCGGAGTCGGGCGGGGTTTCGTCGTAGATGCACCCGATGTCGCATCCCGAGCCGTCGAATGCGTTTTCGAGAATGCTGATCAGCCCTGCGCCCTTGACCCCGGCGTCGGTGACCACCATGGCGCGCGTCACGCCCGCGGACCGCATTTCATAGGGCAGGCTGGACAGGGCCAGCGCGCCGCTGATGATTTTGACCGGGCAGTAGAATTCGAACAGGCTGGTATTCATGGCCGAAGAAACCCCCAGACGCGCGCCGTGCGCGCGGATTGTGTTATTTCGCCGCGTTGAAAATCAGGCCCACGGGCAATTCGAGCATGGCTCCCGTTTTCAGAAGCTGTTCCTTGAACCCCATTTGGGGGGGGCGCTTGAACAGCGGCCCGTGCATGAAGCCGGGCATGAGATACGCCACCACGATGTCCATGGCGCGCACCATCTGCATGGCGTGCACCAGGTCGCCATGGATGGCGGTGCGGCACTGGATGGCCGCGGTGTGCGCCCCGATCTGGCCGGTGAACACCAGAAGGGCCGAATCAATGTTTTTGAAATAAATCGCCACATCCGGATCTTTGACGCCGCTGCCTATGTAGCGGACCTCGGCCCCGGTGTACTCGAAGGTGGCCGCGGGGCCGTCCGGCAGAATGCCCAGGGTGAAGCGCCGGCCAGGATTCCAGGCCGCCAGCTCGGCTTTCATTTCCGGGCACCGGCGGCTCAATTTCCGGAACATCACGCCAACGGCCGCCAGCGAAATCTCCACGATTTTCTTCTTGACCTTGTAATCTAGAAGGAACAGCTTCTCCATAATCACACCGCTCCCTGTTGCAATGAGGGGTCACGATTCTGTATTGTTTCATAATATGCAAAAGCAACATCGCTGCACAAGTGAAAAAAGAAAAGCGCCCGGGGAGGCTCTATCATGATTGACGATAAATACAAACCAATGATTCCGCAAATTGAAGGCGCGATATCCATTCTCAAGAGCATGGGGGTCGCCATAACCGCCATGCGGGACGGATATGCGAAGATCATGATGCCCATCGAGCCGAACCGCAGCCACATCAATACCGTGTACGCGGGTTCTCTGTTTTCGCTGGCGGAATTTTCGGGAGGCGTAATTTTCTTCGCAGCGTTCGATCACACCCGGTATTATCCCATTGCCAAGGCCATGAGCATTCAGTACCGCAAGCCCGCCACAGGCGATGTGAGCCTGGAGGTTTCGCTCACGCGTGAGCAGGCCGCAGCCATATCCGCGGCAGCCGACGAAAAGGGCAAGGCGGATTTTTCGATGGATTTGGAGATCAAAAATGAAGATGGCGCCGTGGCATGCACAGCGCAGGGCGTGTGGCAAATCCGGAAATGGCCCGGAAAATAACGGACCGGCCCCGGATAGCGCCGGGGCCGGGAAAATTGCCTGTTACTCGTTTTCGAACGCCGTGACCATGTACCACAGGTTGTCAAACATGAGCAGGGCCATGGTGAGATCTTCGGCGTCGGCTTTGACGCGGATGCCCGCGCAGGCCTGCAACTCCTGCTCGATGCCCGCGTTCACCAGGGAATCGTAGGAAGCGGCGATGGTGCCGACCATGAGGCCGTGCTCGGCGAGTATTTCAAACATGTCGTCGCAATCCACATTTTCCGGCTCGCTCCATACACACTTCTTGATGGGTTCCTCACCGAAATAATCCGCGCCCGCGCCCTCTTCGAGCATGCCGCTGTCTTCCAGAGTCATGTCAATCATGTCGTCAATGGTCATGCCCGCGGCATTGGCCATTTCATACAGTTCGTCCTCGCCGCCCGCTTCCGAAGCCAGGGCGATGCGCATGACATAGCGCAGGGGCAGCACATCCATCAGCCCCGCGGGGCTGGCCTTCATGATGTCGCAGATTTCATTGCCGAACGCTGTGATGGTTTGTGGTTCATCCTCCGCAAGAGCGCGGCCAGGTGCAAAAACAGCAGCACAAAACAGCAAGGCCGCCGCCATAAGGACTCTTTTCATGTTGTGTTTCCTCCCGGAAATGAATGATGTGACCGCGCAATGCACGGACATTAGGATTCATTGGCCGCGTATCTTGTCAGCCGAGACCCTTTCAACTCAAATTATAAACCGCCCCGCGGAGCGCTGACACCATGGCTGTAAAAATAACTCCGTGACTTTGCTCACAGCCGGCACACATTGCCTGGCGCGATGGCGCGTGTTGTGCCGCATCGGGCGCGTATGGTATACTGCGGGTCAAGCGATGGGGTTGAAGCGCCCGGCAGCCGCACTATCCGGGTCTGGGCTGAAATCTTCCGTTTCAGCATCCGCTCCATACATGCTTTTTTGCTAATTTCCGCCAGCCTGCTTGGCGGCACGAAAGACACCGTGTTTTGAAGCAAACCGAGCGCTTACGCACCCTTTTCTTTATTGCAATTCTGTGCGCATGCGCGGCATTGTGGACAAGCTCGTGCAAGCGACCGCCGAAAAAGCCCCCCGCACCCCCTGCGGACAATTCGGATGCCGCGGATCAGCCGGAGCTGGCGTCCCCCGACGATGTGGCGATTTGCGTGTGGGACGACGCCTCTCTGGTCGAATTGGATCAGCCCTGGCCTCTTCCTTATGACTGGCAGGCGCTGCTGTTCCGGAATCTGCATGCAGCCGGCGCCGTGGTGATTGCGCCGCTGTTCTCGCTGGACAGCCCGGGCGCGGATCCCGAAGGGGGCGAGCGCCTCGCGGGTGTGATCGGCGCGCTCGCCCACGCCGCGGC
>JAGUYV010000288.1 GCA_020061125.1 bacterium
ACATTGCCGAACCGCACGGACGCGAACCGGACCTCGCGGCCGCCCTTGTACAGGTTGGCGGCGGCCGTGAGGCGCTCGGCCAGCAGCTTGGTGGCGCCCATGGTGTTGATGGGGCTTACGGCTTTGTCCGTGCTCACGGTGATCATGCGTTCGACCCCGGCGGCCATGCACGCGTCAATCAGGTTCTGCGTGCCCATGACATTGGTCTTGACCGCTTCGAAGGGGTTGTATTCGCACACGGGCACATGCTTGAGCGCGGCCGCGTGGAACACCGCGTCCACGCCGTCCACAGCCAGGGCCACGCGCGCGGCGTCGCGCACATCGCCCACCAGAAACCGCAGCCGCGCCCCGTGATCGCGGAACTCCTGCTGCATTCGGTACTGGCTGTGCTCGCCTCGGCTGAATACGCGCACCACGGCCGCGCCGCACGCCAGCGACTGGCGCACCACCTCGCGTCCCACCGAACCCGTGCCGCCCGTCACCAGTATGCGCTTGCCCTCGTAAAACTCCTGCATTAGGAACAAGGATCCTTTCCCGCCGCCATCCCGTCAGTCGAACGGCAGCAAATGCTTCTGCGTTTGCATCATTTCGTCGAACATGCGGCGGCATGCGGCCTCGCCGGGGGGAGACAGCGGATCCATGGCCACGGCCTGGAACGCCAGGTTCGGGTCTTTTTCCAGGGCCGCGCGCACCACGAGATCCTGAATTTCGATCTGTGTGCGCATCATGGCGGCCAGATCCTCCTGCACGGGCGGCATGGTTTCCGGCTCCAGATCGTTCGCGCCGGTCCATGCGGGCACTTCTACAATGGCGCCGTCGGGCAGGTTGGGGATGTATCCCCTGTTCGGCACATTCACGCCGTCCAGGTACACACGGTCTCCCGTGACCAGGCCCTCAATGATGGGAAACGCCTGTTCCATGGAGCGCGGCAGCTTGTGAATCGGGAGCGGGGGGAACACGCCTTTGCCGTACCATTTTGTCAACTGGTCGCGGATGGCGCAGTCGGTCTGATGGAACCGGCGGAAGTTCATGTGGCGACCCACGATGTCCTTGACGCCGGGGAAGTACTCGCCGATGTGGCTGTCCTCGGAGGTGGCGAACACGCCGTATTCGTTGCAGATGTGGCGCACCAGAGGCGGGTGCAGGAACGGGAATTTTTCCATGTGGCGGCGCACTTTGGGATAGAGATCCTCGCCGGTGTCCGCGTCGTCTATCTGGGTGAAAAATGTGAAGTGGTTGATGCCGGTGGCTTTGGCGCTGATCTTGTTCATGGGCTTGAGCAGCATGAACATGAGACGCGCGAGGCCGCCGTGGAACTCGTGGCACAGGCCCACATTGCGGAACTTTGTGGCGCGGTTGATGGCCAGGGTGACGCGGCTCATGGGGTTGGTGAGGTTGATGAGGTACGCGTTCGGGCAGATGGCCGCGGCGGTGTCGCAGATGCCCAGCACGGTTTTGATGCTGCGGAGCGAATGGAACGCGCCACCGGGGCCGCCGTTCTCGCCCATGATCTGCGTACTGCCGTGCTTGACCGGGATTTCGTAGTCCGTCTTCCAGCCCCAGAACCGTTGAATCTCCACGCTCAACAGCAGGAAGTCCGCATCGCGGTACGCGGTTTCCGGATCTGTTGTGGCGGACATGCGCACGGGTTCTCCTGCGGCGCGGTTGAGCCGGTCCGCGGCTGCGAAGGCGTTGTCCAGCCGTTCCTGGTCAATGTCGTGCAACACCAGTTGAGCGCCCGCGATTTTGGGGCTGTGCACGGCGTCATGCACCATGACGGGGCCGAAGGACATGCCGCCAGCGCCCACGAGCACTATCTTGGTTTCCTGCGGAGTTTTCATGATGTGTTGTCCTTTATGCAACATTCCGGTGCGGCTATTTGCCGGGGGCCGGTTCCGGCGCGGGGGCCGCGCCGTCAATTGTAATCACGGGTTTCTTTTCCTGGCCCGGCGGCTCTTCTTCAAGAATCTGAAAAAAGAAACCGTCGCCCGACTTCTCCAGGTATCCCCTGACCGTGGCCAGGGCCGGTGTTTTGGCGTCTGGCTTGAGGGGGAACGGACCGCGCACGCGCACGCAACGGCCGTCCGCGCCCGCCATGATCCATGTTTCCGCATTCGCGTCCGGAAGCTCGGGCGGCGGGGTTTTGCAGGCCTCGGGGCCGGGTGCGGCCAGGCCCTTCATTCCAATGGGTTTTGCGATGTATTTATCCGGCGTTTTCAGCACGGATTCCAGGGTGAGAATCGCCATGTCTCCGTCGCGCATCTTGCGCAGGGCCAGCAGCGCGCGCGGATTCACGGTCTGCACGGGTTTGTTCTTCTCCGTATATGGAACCAGGAAGAAAGGCTGGCCGGACTCCTGCTTCACGACATAGCCGGAGAGGGTTATCATCTCCCCGTATCCTTTTTTCTGTATGGGATCGAAATTCGCGGGCAGGGGGCCGTTTGCGTAAATGCACAGGCCCTGCTTGTCGTGGATCATCACATCGGCCGCGCTCACGGGCTGGACGGTTCTGCACCCGCCGTTGAAGCCCATGAACTGGCCCACGAGCAGAACGCGTTCGTCTTTATATTCGTCCGGCTGCGTGAGCGCCTGCTTCACGGAAACAACGCGGGGTTTGGCTTTTTCCGCGGGGGCGGTTTCTCCCTCGGCTGACGCGGTCCGCGCCGCGGCCATGGCGGCCATCAAGGCAATCACCGTTATGTACCGTTTGTTCATTATGTATCCCTCTCTTTCCGCTCGCAATGGAAACAGCGCCGCAACGCATAATGAAAGCGCCGCTGTGAATCACGACATGCGCGGAGAAATTTCCACGGTCTGCCGCAGCTTGACCACGGACCGCGGCGGCGTAAATCCGCGCAGGGTGGTGTTGGGATAAACCAGGGTTCCTGGACCCACCAGGGCGCCGGGCATGGTTACGGCGTTGCACCCGAGTTCGCACCCGTCGCCGAGAATTGCGCCCATTTTGCGCAGCCCCGTGTCGTGCCGGGTTCCGTGAATCTCGACGCGCACGCCCCGGTCTCCGGTGTCCACTTTGAAATTCGCCAGTTTGGTTCCCGCGCCAAGATTCACGCCGTTGCCGAGGATGCTGTCGCCGATGTAGGCGAAGTGCCCGGCCTTGGCCCCGTTCAGAAACACCGAGTTCTTGACTTCGGTGGTGTGCCCCACCACGCAGTTGTCGCCGATGATGGCGTTGCCGCGGATGTATGCGCCCTGTCGGATCTCGCAGTTGTCGCCGATCAGCACCGCGCCCTTGATCATGGCGCCAGGCTCCACGACTGTGCCGCGCCCGATGGCGATGCGTTCCCCCTGCAGCCAGGCGTGGGGCGACACGCGTCCCAGGATTTCAAAGCGGCGCCGGGATTCGAGAAACGGAGCGATGCGCCCGAGGGCATCCCACACGGCGTCCCCGTCGTGAAACAGTTCCGGAAACGGGAATTTCGAGACATCGAAATAGTCGGTTGCTTTTATCATAAAGGCAAAATGCCTCCGCAGTGAGTGGCGCGCCCCGAGGCGCGCCGGATCCGCAGCAGACTCAATTATAGCCGCGGTGTGAATACCGGGCAAATGTCAGGGGGAGGGGGTGGTCTTCAGAACTCCGCCTGCCCGCCTCGCGCGGATTTTTCCTGCTCGATGCGCTTGAGGAATTCGAAGGCGCAAACGCGGATTTCGATTTTGTCCCGCTCGTCGCGCACGATGTTGCCCCGGCTGTCAATGGAGATGAGGAAGTGGCTGCCCCGGGTGTAAAGGTCCTCGACGCCTACGCGGCGCAGTTTCTTGCGCGTGCGCTGGAGCAGGGCGATGTAATCCTGCTCGGAGATGATGCCCTCGCGGTACGCGCGCAGGGTGTCCACGCCTTCGTAGTAGTCGCCGTCTTTGGTCGCGAGCTTGTCGTCCGGTCCGTTCCAGTAGCCCCAGATCACAACATATTCATGATCGCGCACCAGGACTTTGCGCCGGTCCGGGGTTTTGATGCGCGCGTGGCTTTTATAACGGCTTGTGTCCAGCAGGTGCTTGGGAATGCGGGTCTTGTTGCCGCTCATGTAAATGGCGCGGGGGTAGATGGTGGGAATGCCCTTGTCCGCCATCTCCAGGGCTATGGAGAACTCTTCGAAGGGGCTGTTGTACCCGTGCTCGAGGATGTCTTTTTCATCGTTCTTAAAGGGATCCATGTCCGGGAACAGGCCCACGCGCGAGACTTTCCAGACCAGGTGAATGTGGTCTTTGGTGACGGTGTAATAGGTGGCCTGGTAGGTGGATATTTTCGTGCGGGGCGTCTGCTCCCATTTCTCGGGGAGAAAGAAGTCGAACAGGTGCGGGTCCCGGCCGGCCACCCAGAGGCGACCCTTTGTGCTTTCCACCTGGCCGTACACATAGTCCACGCCCAGGATGTTCACATGCTTGAGATGCGGGTGGAATGTTTTGGGGATGGAGATGCGGAAGCGGTCCTTCTGGCGCTGGAGGTAGTCTGTGCGCCGGTCCTTCTTTTTCTGCGCGTAGCGTTCCGGAGAATGGGCGAGAAGCTCGAAATCCACCAGGCCCTTGGGAGCGTCCAGAGGCTCGATGGAGTGTCCGCGCGCGGGCTGGCTGCCTCTCAAGATCACATGCTCGGGCTTGTAGTCTTTAACCACGAAACCTTTCTTATGAATAATGCCGTGCGCGTGCTCGTTGGCGGCCTCCACGGCCGCGTCGCGCAGCATTTTCAGGTCCCGCGCCTGAAGAAGGTCATGGCCGTGAATCCACTCATAGATGACCGCGTACGAGCGGTGCATATCCAGCTCCACATCCCTGTGTTTCTGCATGAGGGCCTGCATCATGTGATGCTTGCGGCCCAGTTGCCACAGCTCCGATGTGTCCGCTGGCACATAGATGGCGAGCGGTGTCTGGATGGCGAGCCGTTCCTCGTCGCCGCGCATTTCGTCCTTGAGTTCCATGACCAGCGAGAATTCTTCGAAGGGGCTGTTGAATTCCGCGAACATCATGCCGTGCACATTGCGGCTGCCCGGCACCTCCTGGCCCATGCGGTTCCATTTGAGAACGATGTCCAGGGCGCGGCCGGCCACCTCTTTTGTGCGCACGCGGAACACGGTGCTTGTGCCGCTCAATTGCTCGGAATGGGCTTCGAACCACGCTTCGTCGGTCCAGTAGTTTTCAGGACGCAGAATGTCTATGTGCGGCACGCCGAACCGGGTGACATACAGGTCGTCCCTGTTGCGCAGGGTCAGGTGCGCGTATTCCACGCCGAACACCTTGGCCAGAGCCACGCCGCGGGCTTTGCGGTTCCTGTCGTACCAATCTTTTATCACCGGATCCTGAATCATGCCGGCGCGCCTCCCTGCTTGATTCCTTCTCGCTTATTATCCCGCGCGCCGGGTTGTGTATCAATCAAAGCGGACAAATCGCGCGGCGCGGGTTTTGCGCATTGCTTGCAGGAATGGCGCGAACAGCCTATAGTGAAGTTGGTTTAGAGTCTTGGAGAGACCAGGACATAGAGCAGCATGAACGCCTGCCGCCCGCATCCCGAATCTCACACGGCCAGGAACCACCCCGGCATGGGGACGGCCCGGCGCGTCCGGGCGCACATCATTGACCAAAGGAGCAACACGGTGAGCAAGAAATTGTATGTGGGCAATTTGAGTTTTGACACGCGCGACGACGATCTGCGCGGCCTGTTCGAGCAGTATGGGGCCGTTGAGAGCGCGGAAGTGGTGACGGATCGCGACAGCGGGCGCAGCCGCGGGTTCGGGTTTGTGGTTATGCCTTCGGACCAGGAAGCGCAGGCGGCGATTGACGCGCTGAATGAAAAGGAAGTGGGCGGGCGCAACATCGCGGTGAATGAGGCGCGGCCTCCGAAACCGCGCACGGGC
>JAGUYV010000221.1 GCA_020061125.1 bacterium
AGCGCGATCACATCGCGGGCGATGCGCTGCACGGTTGCGGAGCCGCCTTGTGCGGCCGAAAGCGCGCCGAACGCTTTGTTCGCGGCGGCCTCGAACTCCGCGGCGTCTTCGGCCGAGTCCCAGGTCGTGTACATGACGAGCAGCGGCCCATCGGCTGTATGGAGCAGGGACACGCGGTCTCCGCCCCAGCCCGCGGCAGCGGTCTCGGCTTCGGTCAGCGAGTCGAGCCACGCGGTAAGGAATCCGCGCATACCCAGCTCGCCGAACACATCGTCGTACATCACGATGACGGGGCCGCCCAGGGTGTCTTCAAGCGGGGGCAGAACGATTTCCACGGGCACATCGCGCTTCTCGAAATATTTTTCAGGGTGAAGGATCTGTTCGGAACTCAAGGGCGGACTCTGGTACGCGGCGTTGACCAGGGGCCAGCCCCCGGTCTGGCGCAGGGCCAGGGCGAAATCGTAACCCTGCACGAAGGGGAAGGCGAGACGCGCACGCACGGCCGCGGGCAGGTCCGCAAGCGTGCGCCGGTCCACGAGGCTCACGGACGGCGCGAACTGCGAAATGGCCATGCCCGGATTCTTGAGCGCCAGGCTGTTCGCGCCCGTGTGCCGCAGCAGGAAATCCACGAGCAGCATGACCGCGTCGCCGTTGGCCAGGGCGCGCGCGGCCAGGGCGCGGTCGCCGTTATTTGTCCCCGCTTCAAACAGCGCGGCCGCATTCAGATTCTGCGCGGGCAGGGCGTGCGACAGCTCGCGCGCCACGAGAAATTCCACCTCGGACAGATCCAGCGCTTCCATGGCCTTGCGCACCATGGGCGAGTCCCAGCCCGGCGTGCTGCCCGGCTCGGTGATGTACACCTTGCTCCCGTCCGCATCGAACATGCTGCGCGCGTGCTGCCGGTTCACTTCCGCAAAGGTGGCCTTGAGATCGAAATTCCTGTCCATCATGCCGAGTGCGGAGTAAGCGAGCTGGAGCGCGGCCAGGGAATCCATGTCCATGCCCTCGCGCACTCGCAGGGCCAGAATTTTTTCGCGCGCCTGCTCCGGGGTCTGCTTTTCCAGGGACGGCGGCGCCTTGAATTCCAGGCCGCGCAGCAATTCGAGAACCGCGCCCATGACCTGAATGCGTTGCGCGCACGGCTCGCCGCCGCAGTCGAAATCCGCGCGCGCCGCGCCCGCGCCGCCAATCAGCATCGCGAATACGGCCGCGGCCATGATGAGGAGCGTGCGTTTCCCGGTGGCGGAAGATCCGGGAAATTCTTCGCGAAACAGGGTTCTCATAATGCGGGCCTGCTTTCCGGGTTTGCCTGTATCATACACCGTGCGGGCGTTTTATTTCGAGCCGTGGATTTTGCGCACTTCAGCGGCCATGTCCCCGGCGCGTCCTTTACGAATGAACACGGCGGGCGTGCCCATGGGCGCGGGAACCATTGCCGTTGCGCGGCCCGGGAATGGCTGTCCCGTGAGCAGGTGCTCCCACTCCCCGGCCGGGAATTTCACGCGAACTTCCGTTGCGCCCTTTTCCAGAACCGGGGCGAAGAGCATGTCGTCCCCGAGCATCCACTGCGTATCCGCATCAAGCGCCTCGGGCCATTCGGGGTCCACGAGAATGGTGTGCCGGATCATGGGCAGGCCGGTGCGCAATGCTTCCTGCGCGAGCGGTTTGAAATAGGGCAGCAGAGCCTGGTGCATGAGCGCCATTTTTTTGAAGTGGGCCAGGGTTTCCGCATCGGAGTTGAAGCGGTGATTCTCGGTTTTCTTGAGACCGTCGTGGGTGCGGAAGATGGGGGTGAAAGCGCCGAGTTCGGTCCAGCGCATGAACAGCTCTTTTGTGCTGGGGCCGCCGGAGAAGCCGGCGACATCGTGCGAATAGAAAGGGATGCCTGCGAGGCCGATTGTCAACGCCGCGCGCACCACCGTGGGCATGCCGTCGCGGTCCTCCCACTCCTGCTCCTGGTCCGCGGCCCACACCACCTGCGCCACTTTGTGCTCGTAGGTGAAGCCCGAGCGCGTGAGCAGAATGAAGTCGCCGTCGGGGTACGCTTCCTCGAGCGCCTCGCGGTTGATGCGGTGCCAGTCGGTTGGGTAGAGGTTGTGGAAGTCCTGGCCGCGGCCGTTGGCCAGAACCGCGTCGTAGGGCAGGGCCTCGCCGTAGTCGCACATCCAGCCTTTCTGACCCATGGCGATGGCCTTGCGCGCGAAGCCTTTGAAATATTCCACGGCGTCCGGGTTGGTCGTGTCAATCAGCCCGCCGGGGAAGGTGATGATCTGGAATTTGTAGGGGTCGCCCGCCGGGGTTTTTGCGAGCCAGCCCTTTTCGGCCATGGGCGCCCAGTGCTCGAACTCGGGCAGAACATAAGGATTGAAATATCCGAGGAACCGCACCCCCTGTGCGGCCATGTCCGCGATGAGTTTTTCCAGGTCCGGGTACAGCTCGGGGTCATGCACCCAGCGGTGTTTGACGCCCCAGATGCCGGGCAGGAACTGGCGCTTGCCGAGCCAGTCCTGCGCCCACATCGCGGTCACGGGAATGCCGGCGTCCATGGCCTCGCGCCAGCGCTTGTGCACGGCGCCGGTTCCGCCCTGCGCCGCGAGCCACACGCCGCTGAACGCCCAGTCCGGGGGCGCGGTCTTGAGCCGTCCGGTTTCCGCGGTGAGCTGGGTCACGATATCTTTGGGCGCCGGGCCGGGGAATGCCGCGAACGATACCGTGCGCGTGTCCCACACTTCGGCCGTCCAATGCGAAGCCTCGGTTTTGCACAAGTCGAAAAAGCTGGCCTGCGGGTTTTCGAGCAGAAACCCCTTGCCCGCGGCCGGGTCCATGAAGTACGGCATGGGAAAGTAGGTGTCCGTGAACGATCCCATGCCCGGAGGAAATTTCGGGGGAATTTCCGCGCGGCCCACGCCTTGCTCCTGGGTCCAGATTTTCAAATTCCGTCCACGGAAGTCCACGAAATTGTATTGTTCGCCGAAGCCCCAGAACCGGTCGTCCGGTGCGCAGGCGAACGAGAGGCGCACAGCGTCCGCGGGCACGGACGCATCAAGAGCGATCGCACCGTGCAGATTGCCTCCGGGCGTGACGCCGAATGTGGCGGTTCCCGCGGGTTTGCCGTCCAGAAGCAGGGGCCATGATTTGCCGTCCGGAGACGGCCCGAACTGCAGGTCCGCGGCGCGCTCGTTTTTCTTGTTGAAAGTGAAAAACGCCAGGGCCACGGACACATCGCGGTCAAAGGACAGCGCCTGTACGCGGGTGAGGCGGAACAGTTCGCGCCCGTTCCAGGCCAGGCTCACCCCGTTGTCCGCGGAAGCGAACGACGCCTGATCGCCGGCGGCCGGGGTATTTGTGATGCTGAAAAGCAATATTGCGAAGAGTGCGGGAAGCAAGACGCGCAGGTGGCGCATGGGTTTGACTCCTTTGAGGCGCGGATTGCGGCGCGGCGCGCCGGGCTGTCAGATAATGGATTTTACAGGATAAAGGTTTCAGCGTTCAAGGGAATGGGGGTGCGGCGGGGCTTTTGAAAGAGCCGGGCGACCGTAAAAAACAGGGACAGGCACGCGGAAAAACGCCGCGTTCCCAGTCCCGATTTTTTACTGCGTTCGCGCCGTTAAGCAGCTTTGGGTGTTTTTCAACACCCCCACTGGGCCGTTTCCCCCAAGGAAAGCGTTGCCTGTCCCCAGCGTTTTTTCGCCACCCGCACTTTTTCAACAGCCCCCTCGATATTTGTTTTCTCCGCTATGTTTCCAAGTACCGCAAATGAGCAAAAAGTGAGGAAAAATACCGGGACTGGGTGCGTTTTGCGACAGCAAAACCTTGCCTGTCCCGCGTTTTTTCCGGCGCAAGGCTCTCTCAACTGCCCCGCTGCCCTTAATCTCTTTTGGCCTCTTCATTTTTCTTTGGGCGTGCCGAGCCTGAAGCCTGTGAATTTGCCGGGCGCTCCTCCGCTGCTCTGGGCCAGTTCGTATTCGATGATGATGCGGCTGCTCATTCCCACCAGTGAGTTGAATGTGATTTCGCCCCTGCTGTAATTGATGGAATAGCCCGACCCGGTTGTGAGCACGGAGCCGTCCACGCGCACTTCCTCGCTGCCGGGGATGATGCCGGTTGCGCCAATCTGGTAGGGTCCGGCGCTGTCGTTGCCGAAGAAGATTTTCTTCTTTTTCTCGGGCGGCTTGCTGTAGTTGATGACCCCGAGC
>JAGUYV010000279.1 GCA_020061125.1 bacterium
AGTGAGGAAAAACACCGGGACTGGGTGCGTTTTGCGACAGCAAAACCTTGCCTGTCCCGCGTTTTTTCCGACGCCGGGACTTTTTCAACGGCCCCACTGTGCCTGTCCCCCGCTTTTTGCGGTTGCCTGGCTCTTTCGCCGCGTACGCTCACAGATTTTTCTTGAACCACTTGCCGATGAGAATCTGCGTTTTTCCGGGCGGGGGAATGTGCCCCGAGCCGCCGCATTTGAACCATTCGATGTACTTCGGCTCTCCCGCGGCCTCGAACTGCAGTTCCGCATTGAGTTTTGGCACGATGATGTCGTCCGAACAATTGATCATGAGCATGGGCCGCGGCGCCATGAGGCCCACAAAATGGAGCGCATCCACGGACTGCATGCTGTCCGCGAATATGGCGAGCGGCGCGCCGGTCTTGCCGCAATGCTCGCGGATCGCCACAATGGGCGGCACTTGGCTGTTCGCGAAAAATTCGTCCCAACCTCCGCCGCCCACGATGAACAGCGCCGTCTTCACCCGCGCATCCGCGCCCGCGAACACAGCGCCCATGAACGAACCCATGCTCACTCCCAGGAAGCCGATACGCGTTGCGTCAATGTCGTCCCTGGTTTCGAGATAATCCACGGCGCGGCGCAGGTCCATGATGGACTGATGAAACGCGGCCCGGTTGTTGTCCGCGTCCGTGGTGAGCACATTTTTGCCCGGCTGTTTGCGCTCGCCGTGGTACTGTGCGTCAATGGCCAGCACGGCCATGCCACCGCCCGTGAGGGATGGCGCGAACATGTTGGCCATGGACTTGTCTCCGCCATAGCCGTGCATGAACACCACGCACGGATGAGCGGGCGCGCCGTTTGCGGGCAGAAATAGCAGCGCAGGCACGCGCTCGCCGTTCACGCTGTCAAACACCAGGCTGTGGACAGTGTAGGTTCCGGAATCGCTTTGCGGCGACAGCTCCGCATTCAGGGGCGCGGCGTGGTCGTAATCGTAGGATTCAAGGTATTGCGCGATTTGTTCGGGAGTTGCAGAGCGCGCCGGGGCCGCGGCCGGAGCGAGCAGCAGAACCGCTGCGGCCAGCATCAGAGCGCGCGCCGCGCGCGCGAGCCGGAACTGTGTCATAGATCGTCACCTCGGATAAAAGATTCCATGCAAAGCGGGGCGTTCAACCGCAACCGCGGCCGCGAAATGCGCGTCCGCCGCTATCGGACCCGTCAGCCCCATCTGAAATTATCGCACATACACATGAATGAAAAAAGACTCAAGTTCGGCTCACGAACACAAACTCCGTTCGTTTTTGCTGTACTGTGTCAAGACCGACCAGCATCCGCAGGGAGCCGACTCTTTCACTCTTTTGTAATACAGACGATTCCAAAAAGATAATCAGAAGATCTATAATTATTGTTGTACCCATGCGGAGGGACATGAATGACGAAGATGCAATTATGGAAGCGCAGATTTGCATTCCTGTGGTTGTCATCCGCTAAGATATTGATTTATGTGTGCTTGTCCACCATGGTCTTCTGCCTTGACACTCCGCTTCTCGCCGATGAATACGACAAGTGCGTTGCCTTAATACAGGAAGGCGCCGCCGCGTACGAGAGCGCAAACTATCACAAGGCCATTGACGAATATTCGCAAGCGCATGATTGCATACTGGCCTTCAACGGCGGTGAAGAAACCGCAGACACAGCTGTCTTGCTCAACAAAATCGGTACAGCCAATTACTCCATCGGGGATTATGACCGCGCCATTGAGTACTTTGAAAAGGCGTTGAAAATCGGGATATCGGTTTATGGCGAACAGAACGCTGATGTGGCCGTTCGCTACAACAACATCGGCATGGTCTATAAATCCCGCGGGGATTACGACCGCGCCATTGAGTTCTATGATAAAGCCCTCAAGATCGTTCTGGCGGTCTATGGCGAGCATCACCCCGATGTGGCCTCATACTACAACAACCTCGGCACGGTCCATAAAGCCCGCGGGGATTACGACCGCGCCATCGAGTTCTATGATAAGGCCCTGAAGATCGATCTGACGGTCAATGGCGAACAGTACGCTGGTGTGGCCATTCGCTACAACAACATCGGCATGGTCTATAAAGCCCGCGGGGATTATGACCGCGCCATCGAGTTCTATAAAAAGGCGGTGAATATCGGTCTGGCGGTCTATGGCGGACATCACCCCGATGTGGCCTATTACTACAACAACATAGCCGGAGTTTATAAAGACCGCGGGGATTATAGCCGCGCTCTTGAGTTCTATGAAAAGGCCCTCAAGATCGATCTGGCGGTCTACGGCGAACAGCACCCCGATGTGGCCGTTAGATACAACAATATCGGCACAGTGTATAAAGACCACGGGGATTATGACCGGGCTATCGAGTTCTATGATAAGGCCCTGAAAATTATGTTGGTTGTATATGGTGAGCAGCATCCAACCACGGCAATAAGTTACAACAACATCGGCCAAGTCTATGAAAACCGCGGGGATTATGACCGCGCCATCGAGTTCTATGAAAAGGCTCTGAACATCGATCTGGCGGTCTATGGAGAGCAACATGTATCCACGGCTACGAACTACACTAACATCGGCTCTGTACATGACTCTAGAGGGGATTATGACCGCGCCATCGAGTTCTATGAAAAGGCCCTGAATATCGATCTGGCGGTCTTTGGCGAGCATCACCCCTATGTGGCCAGTGACTACAACAACATTGGCGGAGTCTATGACTCTCGGGGGGATTACGACCGCGCCATCGAGTTTCATGAAAAGGCACTCCGAGCATTATGCAATGGCGCCGAGACACCAGATGCCGCTGATTGCCGCCCCGACGCGGACACTCTTTATGCTTTCCGGCGCATTGCGCAAGCCTACGACTCTACTGGCAATCCGGCGGCAGCGGCCGCAGCTTATGAGAAAGCGGCCGCGGCCCTGGAACGGTTGCGCGGCAACATTGAATCCCAAGAAGCCAAGACCTTCCACAGCAGTGAATACTACGAACTGTTCCCCGAGGGTCTCGGTGCGTTCGCAGCCCTTTATCAAGACGCTGGGGACAAGACCGTGCTTGAACGCGCCTTCTCTTTCGCAGAGAAGGGAATTGGGCGGGTCTTCCTCGAAATGATAGGGCGCAGCCGGGCCATCGTAGACGGGGGCCTTCCCCCTGATGTCGTCAATGAGGGGCTCAATCTCAAGGCCCGGCTACAGGTTGCACGGGACAGAATCAATTCAGAGGAAACCAAGCCAAAGGACGAGCAGAGACAGGATCTTCGAAAACTGGCCTATGACGACTTCAACCATGCGGAAACGGACCTTGAAGCCTACGAGACAAGGCTGCTCAAGGAATACCCAAATTACGCAGAGCTCATGAACCCGCAGGTGCGGTCGCTTGATGAGATCCGGTCGAAAGTCCTGTCGCCGGGAGAAGCGGCTTTGGAATATGTAGTGGGCGAGAAAGCCTCATGGCTCATCTTTATTAAAAAGGACGGCATCAGCATCCACCAGCTTCCGCCTCGGGAGGAAATCACAGACAAGGTGAACCGATTGCGGTATTTTATCATGCCCGAGGACTGCTCCTACCTCGCGTCCAAGAAGAAACAGTGCGAAAGCACCGCAAAGGATTCGGGAGCAGAATGCAGAGAAATACGCAGCCAGGCGGTTTCTTGTGCATCAGGCAGGGACAAATGCACAACCATGGGCAAAGTGTGTCTCGAACAGCTGCGGGCCTCGTTCGATGGCCAGCGCAAGGCCCTCGCCGCGGAGCTTCACAGCATGCTGTTGGGGCCGGTGGAGTCCGAACTCGAAGGCGTCGGCAGGCTTCTCATCGTGCCCACCGGCGACCTTTACTTTCTTCCGTTTGAAGTCCTGATTGAAGACGGTGAGTATCTTATAGAGAAGTATGACATCCGATACACCCCGAGCCTGAATGTGGCCTATCTCGTGGCGATGCGCGCAGCACAGGACAGCGCCATGGGCGAGTGGATGGGCTTTGGCGACCCGCTCTATGACAAGAAATGCGACGACCGCGTCCCCCGCGGCATGGAAATGGATGAAGACACCGCAAACGCCCTTGCCAACTACACCCGCGCCTTGGAAGCAGACATTGATCTCAGGGGTGCGTGGTGCCGCATACCGGATACCGGCAAGGAGATCCTTGCCATTGCAGGTCTCATGGGGTTCGACAGGTCCAGCGGCCATGTGTTTCTTGATCAGGACGCAACCGAGAAACTCTTCAAATTGCATGTGCCAAAAGGGACCCGCTTCCTGCATGTGGCCAGCCACGGCACCCTCGGCGAGGGGGGCGCCCGGCAACCGGCGCTGGTTTTAAGTCTGTACGGTAACGAGGGTTCCAAGGAAGACGGCTTCCTCACCATGACCGAAGTCTTCAACATGAAAACGCCCGCCGAGATGGTGGTGTTGAGCGCGTGCAAGACTGGCCAGGGACAGATGGAGAAGGGAGAAGGCGTTGCCGGCATGAGCCGCGCTTTCCTCTACGCTGGGGCCGGCTCGCTCGTCGTCTCTCTGTGGTCCGTGGCTGACGAGGAGACCAAAGACCTCATGGTCCGCTTTTATGAAAAGATTCTAACCGGACAGGATCGGCAGGAGGCGCTAACCTTCACCAAGCGAGAGATGATCAAGCAGGGATTCGCCCCATATTACTGGGCACCCTTCATCTACATCGGCACAAACAACTGACAAGCATTTATTCACAGCAAACTCGAATGTTCTCTCCTCGAAATGGGGTTGTCTCCGCAGCACCGTGGACCTGGGCATACTGTCGGGCAAGAATAAGTCAGTCGGCCACAAACAAATCACCATGGAGATGCGACATAAGAATCAACCCCGTGTTCAGCAAGAAAATCAGCATCGCGCTGTTCGAGAACGAAATCTACACCGTGAATGTAAATTCGGAATTCGAGTTCAACAATATCATGTCATATGCAAGTGCGAACTCACATGGCATCGACTTTGCACAGAAAGTCGCCCACCACAAGAATATCATGACGAAGGAAATTGAGGAGAAATACCTCGAGGAATCAGGTCAAGCGAGCGATACAAGCCTGCCTTTTTACAAGCCGGAAGTTCATCCCCTGGTCTGCCAAAGTCTACAAAATCCGGATTCCGAAACTTATCCAACATGCAAGAAAGCCCGCCGTAGCGGGCCTTCTTGAAGTCGCGAGGGTGGGATTCGAACCCACGACCTTCGGGTTATGAGCCCGACGAGCTACCAGACTGCTCCACCTCGCAAATTGAGTATAAGCCTTGCCGGGAAATATGTAAAGCCTTTTTGAAAGTCCGTGAACGGGGAATTCCGATGCCGAACGCTTAGACGGCGGGCCTATTGACCGGGCAGGCGTTCGATTTTGAAAGTTGCAGTGCGGTTTGTTTGTGACAGGGTTGCGGGTTGGGACAGGGTGAAAAACGGGCGCAGGGGAGCGTAGCCGGGGTCGAGCATGAAGGCTTTGACTTCGTGGATTTCATAGGAAACCCTGTCGGATCCGGCGATGCGGAACGCTTCGATGTCCTCATATTTCACGCCGGGGGGCAGCTTGATGTTGGTGCGCGCCCAGCCCGAGAACGCCAGCAAGCCGTCGTCTCCCAGGAACGGGACATCCTTGCCGGGGTTCGAGGAGAGCCAGCGCTTTTCGTTCTTGAGCTTGACTTCAAAGCTCAAGGTTTTTTCTCCGTTTAGATTGTTTGCGCGATAGTCCACATACACATAGTCGCGCATGTCCGCGAGCTGGGCTGATGCGCGGTTGTATTTGGCGGCGGCCTTGTTTTCCGCGAACATCTCTTCGGAGGCAATGCGGTGCATCCAGGGGAAGGCGTCCATGACGGCGTCTCGCGGCTTGTCCGCGCCCCAGGAGAAGATCACGGGTTCGGGCGCGGCGCGCACCGGGGTTTCGCCGTTCTGGTCGAAGTTGCCGTTGTCCGTGGAGCAGCGCAGAACGGGATGCCTTCCGATTTTGCGCCCCGTGAAATTTTTGGTGTTGTGTCCCTCTCCCTGGTACTGCTCGCTGACGATGTTTCCGGTGGCGTCGTCGAGGACCACGCGGTAGACCCACTCGATGTCGGTGATGCGGCCGTAGCGGCTCATGAGAATGGCGGGGTTGCGCCCGGTGCCGCCGTCCTCGTTGCTGAAAACCACATGGTACTCGATGGTGGTGTGTCCGTCCGCGGACCACGGCGCGCCCATGACGGCCAGGGTTATGTCGGAACCCTTTTCCGCAACCCGCTCGTAAATCCACGGCGCATGCTCGAAAAACCTGTAGCGCATGTCGTGCGGCAGAATGGTGCGCGCGATGATTTCGTGGATGAGGACGCTGCCCGCGCGGGCGGGAGATATGTCCGGTTCGAGCGACAGGGTGAGGGTGTGATCTCCTTCTGGAATTGGGCCGAGGCATGCGGAATACTCCATGGGCTGCGGCCCGCCCGAAACCACAATGTGATTGGCGAATTGCCCGTCGAGGTCCGCGCGGAGAATCAGCCCGCGGTTGTCATGCGCGGCCCAATGGGTGTTTGGAGAGGACATGGTGAGGATCACGCAGGTTTCCCCGGCTTCGTTCACGGAAATTGGGAAATCCATGGAGCGCAGGGTGAAATCGAGCATGCCGAGCAGGCCGGACTCCTGCGCCGCGGCGGGCGCGGCGAGACGGACGGCGCACAACAGCACCATGCCGGCGATGCGGATTCCCAGGCGCTTCACGGTCACTCCACGGGTTTGGTCATGGCAATATCTTCATAACCCTGCAGGCCCTTTTCTTTCATGTACACGATGAATTTGCGGGGGTCCAGGCAGCCTTCGGGAGCGAACACGCCGCCCTGCGCCTTGTCTATGCGCAGTTCGCCTTTAATCAGCATCTGCGTGCCCACGGACAGGCTCAAGCCCGTGGCCTCGCGCATCTGACCCAAACCGCACAGGGTCTTGCGCACGGTTTTTCCGTCTTTCTTGCCCCACACATCCACGCGCACCGCGCCGTGCGCCGGGTCCTGGTCCGGGAACAGCTTGTTCGCAAGTTCCTCGATCTTCCACACGAACTTGACGGCGTTGTCCACTTTTTTGGGTGTGTCGAAAAGGTTCAGTTGCGAGGGAATCACGAACAGCTCCGCGCCCTTGCCGTAGCCCATGAAGAAGTTCACGGATTTGAGTTCAGGGATGAATTTCGGAACCGTGACGGGTTCCGCGTGGCCCATGTTCCAGACCTTGATGCGGCCGAACTCGGGGAATTCCACGGTGCGTTTTTCGCTGCATGCTTTAATCATTTCGAGGCGCCCGTCGCGCCACATCGCCACCTTGCCGCTCATGATGAAGAACATGTGCTTGAACACGGCCGGGCCGCCGCCCGCATTCAGCGGCTGGAAAACATAAATGTTGGCCTCGGTTGGCTCGTCGAGCTGGTCGCACAGGAAGCGGATGCCCACATTGGTGAAACCGGGGCTTGTGCCAAGGCCGGAGAGCACGAGCACGCCTTTGTCCCTGGCGGCCTGTCCGTATTTGTCCATGACCTCCTGGGCCGCGTTCCATTCGTCGCACACGCTGGCGTAACAGGTGCCCGCATCCACGGCCGCGGCCACGAGTTTTGCCTCGAAGCGGTGAAAGGGACCCAGTGCGGACGCCGCGGCGTCGTAGCCCTTCATGGCGTCCACCAGAGCGCCGTGGTCGTTGGCGTCCACGATTTTCACATCCACCGCGGCCTGCGCGCCCGCGCATGTCTGCGCCACGCGCTCCGCAGCTTCGGCGTTGGCGTCCGCTATGGTGACCCGTTCCACGCCCGGCGTGGACGCCAGGTCCTCCACGCACCGGCTGCCCACATCTCCCGCGCCGCCCATGACGATGATTTTCATTATGTGCATTCCTCCCTGTTTGTTTTCGAGTGCCGCAAATCGTTTGATGAGATGATCATACGCTATCGCGCGCTGGGATCACAACCCATTTTGATGCAGCACGGGGCGCCTCCCTTTTTCTTTGTGCGGAATGCGATTATGATACTGCAAAGCCGGGGAGCGGTTCGGCAGCATGAATCCGGAGGGAGCCATTGAAAGGACACCACGGAAGCGTGGAGCGGGTTGACGGCGCGGTTCGGCGACCGCGCCCTACATAACAAAATCAATATTAAGGAAGAACTTATTTCAATAAAAGCAACTGGTCAATAAAAGCAACTGACAGCAAGCACGAAGCACCAAGGACAATATTCTTGTACTGACGCCCATGCATCTCAAAGGCTGCATTCACACACACACCACCTGCTCGGACGGCAAGCTCACGCCCCAGGAAGTTGCCGATGTGTACGCGGCGCTCGGGTATGACTTCATCGCGTTCACGGATCACGACTATCTTCTGAAACACGACCACCAGTTGCTGTACGACAGCGTCAAGTCCGATCTCATCATTTTCCACGGAATCGAGCACACGGTTTTCGAGAAAGGCTATGTGCATGTGGGGCATATCTGGGGCGTGCGCGAGGAGTTGTATGTGCTGAATCACCTGGGCGAATACGATCTCACCTACGAGCAGGTCAAGGAACGCATCGCGGGCGTGGCCGAGCGCTATCCCCTGCACGCCGTGGAGATCACCACAAAAGGCTTTCCCGAAAAGGAATTCGATGTGGACGACATCGGGTATCCGCGCATCGCCAGCGACGACTCGCACACGCGCATCGGCTGCGGCCGCGCGTGGATCGAGATGGACTGCAAACGCGACCCGGACGAAATCATCAAAGCCATCAAGGCAGGTTTCTTCTGGAACTGCTACGCGAAGTGAATTCTAAAGTCAAAGATAAAGATTAATCCACGAAGAACACGAAGATCACGAAGCACAGCGATTCGTGGAGCCGCTGAAAAATCAAAAATCCTGCATCAGAGGCGCAAGCGCAGCAAAACACAGGGACCGGGAACGCGGTGTTTTTCCGTGTGACTTGCCTGTTATTGCGGTCGCATGGCTATTCAACAGGATTATCATCGCCATGTACGCGTTATCCAAATCACCGCGCTTCCGCTGTGTCCCTTGATATTCTCTTTTCGCCCCTTTTGTGAATTCCGCCACAATCTTGACCCACCCGCTGCGCACGGTGTAAAGTAGAGGGCGTGTCACATCTTGCCAGGCATTAAGGGCAATCATAGACAATCCGGGTAAAGGAGGTGCGGTGAATGGCGAATCGCGTTGCCATTTGCGCCGTGGCGCAGTTGCCGTTCGAGTCCAACAAATGGACCAAGCGGTTTCAGGAGATGTGCTTCGATGTTGTGGAGCCTATTCTGAAACAGACCGGCGTCACTTTTGACATGGAGAAGGGAATACGGAATGTGGTGACCTGCTCGGACGATGTGTTCGACGCGCGCACCATTTCCGATAACGGCATCACCGACGCCGTGGGCGCTCACTACCGCGGCGAGGAGAAAGTGGCCATGGACGGGCTGAACGCGCTGGGCTACGGCATGGCGTGCATCCTGTCCGGGCACGACGAAGTCACACTGGTCGTGGGGCACTGCAAGGAAAGCCAGAGCGAAAGCCGCAACATGTGCACGAACCTGGCGTACGATCCCTTCTACTGCCGGCCCCTGGGACTGGATTTCATGAGCGCGGCGGCCATGCAGGCGCGCGCGTACATGGACAAGTCCGGCCTCACCGAAGCGCAACTCGCGCAGGTCGTGGTCAACGCCCGCAAAAACGCGGCCAAAAACCCCTTCGCAAACGCCAAGGCCCCGGTCACCGCAGACGATGTGCTCAAGTCCGAACTCGTGTGCGACCCTCTGCGCGCGCTGCATGTGTACCCGGTGTCCGACGGCGCTGTCGCGTTCCTGCTCTGCAACGAGGAGCGGGTCAAGGAATTCACCGACAATCCCGTGTGGCTCACAGGCTTCGGCAACAACATGCACAGCTATTTCCTGGGGGACAGGGATCTGGCGGATGTGTCGAATCTGCAGCGGGCTGCGGCGCGCGCATACAAGATGGCGGGCGTCAAGGATCCGGCGTCGGAATTCGATCTCTACGAAATCTGCGATCCGTACGCGTATCAGTTGCCCATGTGGCTTGAGGGCCTGGGCGTGTGCGACAGCGGCCCCGCGTTCATTGACGGCGGGGGACTCGAAAAGAAAAAGGTGAACCTGTCCGGCGGCATGCTGGCGGGCAATCCCATCATGATCGGCGGCCTGGCCCGGGCCGCCGAGGCCGTGCTGCAACTGCGCGGCGAAGCGGGCGAACGCCAGGTCGAAGGCGCGAAAAAAGCTCTGGCCCACAGCACCACCGGCGGGGCCGGCCAATTCCAATCCGTTCTCGTCATCGAGAAGGACTGACCCGGGAGGTCCCACCATGAGCCACAAGAAAAACAGACATGTGGGCATCATCGGCATCGGCCAGAGCCAGTACTCCAGCCACCGCGAAGAAGTCAACCAGCCCGAAATGATCCATGAAGCCATTGTCAAATGCCTCAAGGACGCCGGGCTGACCATGGACGACATTGACTGCGTGGTGCACGGGAACATGGAACTGTTCGAGATGGTGCACCAGCCGGACCTGTGGCACACCATTGGCTCCGGCGCATTCGGCAAGGACGAGTTTCGCATCACCACCGGCGGCACAACGGGCGCAACCCTGGTCTGCGCGGCCGACAACCTCGTGGCCTCGGGCATGTACGATGTGGTCCTGGCCGTGGGATTTGAAAAGCTGCAGGAAGGGCACACCACCGGCGGCATCACCAACATGGCCGACCCGCTCTGGGGCCGCAGCCTGCAGACCGGCGCGCTCACCGGCGCCACGGCCGCGGATATCATCGAGAACTTTGGCGAAGACCGCGCACGCCGCGCCGCCATGAAGCTGCGCATCCAGATGGACAAGCACGCGTGCCTCAACCCGAACTCGCACCGCAGCTTCGGCCTCTCCGACGATCAGCTTGAAGACCTGGTGCAGAACTCGCCGCCGCTGGTCGGCGACCTGCGCCTCATCCACATGTGCTCCCAGAGCGACGGCGCCTGCGCCATGATTTTCGCCTGCGAGGAAAAGGCCAAGCAATTCAGCAAGAAACCGGTCTGGATCCGCGATCATGTGACCATCCACCGCGAGGAAACCTTCACCATGTTTCCGGCCGAGGAAAAGGATCGCGACCCGGTCACGCAGCGTGTGGCCGCGGAAACGCTCTTCAAACGCAACGGCATTGACAATCCGGTCGAGTACTTCGATGTGTTCGAAATGTACGACCCCTCGTCCTGGTGGGGCCTGGACTGGCTCAAGGAGTTCTTCCTGCTCGATGGGGACGGGCACCTCAAGATGGTGGAGAACGGCGACATCGCCATCGGCGGCAAGATCCCGATGAACCCCTCGGGCGGCGTTGTGGCGGCCAACCCCATCGGCGCAACCGCCATGGTGCGCGTGGCCGAAGCC
>JAGUYV010000173.1 GCA_020061125.1 bacterium
AATGAGCCACACGGCCGCGCCCAGCGCAACCGGCGCCAGCAGCGTGGCGTGCCCCGTGGCGTATCCCCGCGCCGCAAGCCAGTATCCCAGCAGATTCTGGCGGCCCGGAGCGGCAAGGCTCTTGACCTCGGGCATGAACGCATCCGCGCCCAGCATGTTCACGGCAAAGGAAATGCCCAGCACGAAAAAGAACGCGTTGCGCGCACCCGGGCTGTGCGCGGGAAGCGCCGCCAGCGGCAGGAACAGCAGAGGCAGCGCGGGCATGAAGAACCGTGCGCTGTAAGCGTCAAACCAGCCCAGGCTCATGTGCAGGAACAGGTATCCGGCGAACACCGCGGCCACGGCCAGGGCCTCGCGCCGGAACTTCATGAACCGCCCGAAATACACCATGGAGAACGCCACGGGCAGACAGGTGATAAACAGGCCCCATTTTTCGGATAACGGTTGCTCAAAGGCCAGCGCCGCTCCGAGCCGCGCGGCGATGCTGCTGAACGGAAACCCGAACAATAGCTCTCCCAGCCGCACCAACCCGCGCCCGCCCGGCCATGCAACGCCATAAAACCCTCTGGAGTGAAGGGTTTCGGAATAGTAGCTGTATTTGTATGTGGTCTCGAACGGATTGCCGAGCAGCACGAAATGATATGACATGAGCAATCCAATGATTACCGCGAACCCGAGAAGAACGCGGATGAAATTTTTACGGTTCACGGCCGCGTAGCCGAGCAGGACCATGGAGGCGATACCCGCTGTGTACTCGCTGGCCACAGCCAGGGCCAGGCATGCGCCCGCGAGCGGCGCCGCGTAACGGCCTCCAAGCTCGAGCCTGTCCTTGAGCAGCAGCATGAAGCCAGCGGTGATGAAAAACGCGGTGATTCCGCCCGAGAAAAATATCTGGCCGTAGAAAAGCGCCATGGAACACAGCCCGTATCCCAAACCCATGAGCAGGGGTAGTCGCTCGCCCGCCAGAAAGTGCCGTCCGAGCCGGGACACCAGCACCCCTGTTAGCGAAGTAAACAGCCCGGCCGTGAACAGGGTCACGAACCAGATGATCACCGCATGCGCGTTCGAGAACCGGGTGATGAGAAAATACCACGGAACCGCGAGGAACGACCCGAGCGGCGCCTTGTCGCTGTAGTATTTGCCGCGAACCAGCGCGAAATCGCGTACGGCCCACCCCTCGCCACCCGGCTTCTGCGGGAAAAACTCGGGCATGGTGTCCGATATTTCCAGCGTGCCGCGGTCCACAATGGCCGCTGCCATGCAGAACCTCGGCGCGTCATTGGTCGTCAGATACGGGTTCGCGAAGAACGCACAGAAAAGGAACAGGGTGATAAAGAGCTTCCAGGAGTTCGTCATGGCAGGAACATTATAGCAGAAAAGCCATTTGCAGAGGCATTTTTGCGGACAGCGCGTGCTTGCGAAATATTTCTTCCAACCAGTAAAAATAATTTGTGTTTCATATCAAGTTTTCTCTCAAAAAAGACGATAAATCCCATGAAACACAGGTAACGGATTTTCTTTCGAACAGCTTGGAATCGGGTTTCATCATTTGGCTCTGCGCAATACTGCATGACGACATGCGATTAAAGCTGTTTGTTTGAACAGTATATATGGGGGGGGGATGCAAAGCCGCGCTGCGGCATTTACTTAATCATCGCCAAATTATTGACATTGCATTTACACATACTGTTTATGAAAAGCAGCGCCTTGCAAAAGCCTGTGTGCATGTCGTTTGCGGCAATTAGCATGCGCCGAGCTTGAGCGAAGTGCGTTTACATACATAAAAGCCGTAAAGATGTGAATGCTGCGCATCTGTGGTATCTGGCAGTAATGCAACCGCTTCACGGATTGTTGTGCGTATTCTTGATTTTCCTGCATGGAACCGGCATTGCCACACAGCGGCGGGAAAACCCGCGCTGATTCAACGGCCCAGGGGGAAGAACTGTTATGTTCAGCATGCACACCAATGTTTCGGCAATGCAGAACAAGGAAGATTTGAGGGGCATTTATTTCAATATCGGGCAGGCCAGTGAGCGCATCAGTTCCGGGAAGCGGATCAACTCGGGCGCGGACGACCCTTCGGGTCTGGGCATCACCAAAGGCATGACAGCCGTTGCCCGCGGTTTTCAGGTGAACATTCAAAACGCGCAGGATGTGCTGCATTTCGTGCGTCTGGGCGATGAGGGCATGAATGAAATTTCCGACATGCTGAACAGGATGAAAGAACTGGCCGTTCGCGCCGCCAATGAAGCCGTGCTGACTTCCTCGGACCGGACAAAACTGGATAATGAATTTCAAAGTTTATATTCAGAGATCACCCGAACAGCCAAAACCACGAAACTGCGGGGCGAAGGCGAAACATCCTTGACGCCGATAAGCTGGCAGGGTCCGGGCATCGCCGACATCATGTATGTATTCGACTACAGCGGCAGCATGGGTCCTGCCGCTGCGGCTGTTCGCGCCCAGCTTTCCGGGTTCATCAGCTCACTGGAATCCAATGGCGTGGACTGGAACATCGGCCTTGTGGAGTATTCCGATGTCAACACGGGCCAGGCAGTAATTCATCACGACCTGACGGGCAATCAGGCCACGGCGCAGGCTTATCTTGACGGTATCGTGGTTGCGGGCGGCGGAGACCTGCCTGAATCCGGACTCGAAGGCCTGATGTCCGCGCTCAACAACACTTCGTTCAGATACGCGGCCGGAACAACAAATTATTTCAGACACATCATTATGATCACCGATGTGCCGCGCATATTGGGACCATGGACTTTTGATGTTTTCCATGACGACGCTGGCGGCGGGTATGCCGGCACCGGGCTTTCGGCATTCGACACGGTGACCGTGGCCAACTCCCTTGCCGCCGCGGGGATTCAGACACACATCGCTGGTGATGTGAATCAACCCCAGAGCCAGCTTGTCACCACAACCACAGGCGGCCTGCTCGGCGCCATCGGCACTCTGAACACCACGCTTGACAACATCATGAACGCCATCACCTCAACCGACGCCGTGGCCTCCGAGGAATTCCGCACATTCAATATCCAGGTCAACCCTTTCAGCTACGGCAATTTCGAATTCACATTCGAGGACTGCCGCACCATCGGCTTGAACATGACCGCCCAGAGCCTGACCTCGACCGCGGGCGCGCATGCGGCCATTGACGAAATTTCCGAAGTCATTGACCAGCTCGGCATGTACCAGGCCAAATACGGTGAACTGGACCAAAAACTCGAACACATCATAGACGAACTGGAAATGCAATATATGAATCTGCAATCCGCGCGCTCGAAAATCGAGGACGCCGACATCGCCGCAGAAGCCACGGCGCTCACCAAGAACCAGATAATCGAACGGTCCACCCTGGCGGCGGGAATGTACGCCAACAATTCCCAGTCCATTGTGCTGAATCTGTTGTCGGAAAACGGCATCGGCACACAGGGCGCTTTATAAATTCAGCTACATGTGCGCCGCGCCCCCAGCATCCGCACGGCGCATCAAGCATCCCCCGCACTTCCCATTTCCCGTGAACCCGCACCGGCGCAAAGCCGGTGTTTGTTTTTTTGAATGCTGATTTTCCGGCTGATTTCTTCACTATAATGTAGAAACGAAGTTATCGGACATGGGATAATATATGAAACCCGGACAGGACACGCAGGAGCGCGGCATGGCGGATCGACTTGAAGAACTGGTGGAAAAACTTCGGGATTCAAGCAAGGAAGTTGTCAAGGCCAGCATTGTGGAAGCCATCGGCCAGATCGGGGATCCGCGCGCGGTCAAGCCGCTGATCGAGGCGCTGAACGACGCCGAGATGCTGGTGCGCTGGAACGCCATCAAGGGCCTGGCGCGGTTCGGCGAGGACGCGGTGGCTCCCCTGTTGCGCGCCCTGGACACGGCCGACCGGTTCAAGCGCCGCAATGTGGTCCAGGCCCTGGGCGAACTGGGCGGCGACGAATCCGTGGACCGGCTCATCCGCATGCTCATGTTCGACGAATCCGATCAGATGGTGCTCGTGGAAGTGATCCGCGCTCTGGACCGCATCCGGGATGCCCGCAGCCTGGACCCGCTCATCACGGTGCTGAAAATGGACAACTGGGAGATGCGCTGGCGCGCGATCCACGCCCTCGAACATCTCGGCGACCCGGCCGCCATCGAGCCTCTTCTCGAAGTCATGAACGACGGGGACAAGGATATCCAGTGGGCCGCGTACATGGCCATCGAGGCCATCAAATCCGCCCAGGACCGTGCGGCCGCGCCCCCGGCGGCCCTGTCCGAAACCCCGGATCCGGTCCCCGCGCCGCGCCCGTCACGCTCCGATTTCAAGCAACAGGCCAGAAACCTCAAAGCCGAACTCAATCTGTCCGCGGAACCAAAGGCCGACCGCGTGATCATCCGCGTGGCCGGTGACCTGTTCTCCTCCAACATAGACATGTTCACCGGTTTCGTGGACGGCATCATTGCCGTGAACAGGCTGGGCATCGAGCTGGACATGAGCCAGTGCGCGTTTCTGGACTCCTTTGCCTTGAGCCGCCTCAACATCCTGCGCAAGAAACTGGCGTCCAGAAACAGAAAATTCTCGCTCTCGGGGCTGAAACCCAATGTCAAGGCCGTGTTCACGGCTACGAAGCTGGATCAGCTATTCGAGATCCGCTGAACGCAGCCGCCTGGCCCGAATTCATTTTTCATAGGAAATTTCAATCACATGATCGCCCTGCGGCACGGGCACGGCGTTGCCTTTGATCTTGTCCGCGGCCAGGGTCTGTCCGTCTATGGCGATGGTTTTTCGCGCTTTGCCTCGGAACGCCGCAGGTGCATCCAGAGCCATGCCGCCGCATGCGGCGCGGATCCGCAGGGTGAGCGCGCCGTCTTCCATGGAAGCGGTAATCGTGGATTGGGCGCGCGCGTTCCAGAACCGGATCCATGCGGGCATGTCCGGCGTGGCGAAGCCGCTGTCGCGCGCCGCGCGGATCATGAGCGCCGCAGCCTCGCGCATGCGGCCATTCTGCAACAGGTTGAAGGGTTGAAGCGCCAGTGCGACAGGGCTGTGCGGCGGCGCGGCCATGCGTTCGATAAGCGCGTCCCGCCACTCTCGCGCGGGCGCTCCGGAGCGGTCATGAACCTGATACGGCGCTTCCAGTACCGTGAATGCGCCGCCTCGGCTGCTTTGCGGGTAGAACGGAAATCCGGTGGCGAACATATAGCCCTGCTGACCGGGGCCGGGACCGAAGGTGGCGTCCGCGTCCGCGCCAGCGGACTGCAACGCGCCGAACACATGGTCCAGCCCGCCGTCCAGGCGCTGCCGGTGGATGCGCGCCACGGCGGGCGGC
>JAGUYV010000361.1 GCA_020061125.1 bacterium
AGTGAGGAAAAACACCGGGACTGGGTGCGTTTTGCGACAGCAAAACCTTGCCTGTCCCGCGTTTTTTCCGACGCCGGGACTTTTTCAACGGCCCCACTGGGTCGCTTTCCGCAAGGAAAACGAAGCCTGTCCCCTGCATTTTTTCGCCCCCCGCACCTTTTCAACAGTCCCTCTGGGGCAGTGTTGTAAGCTGACCCAAAAGCGCAAAACCAGCAAAAAACGGGGACTGGGAACGCGGCGGCTTTCCGCGTGCCTGTACCTGTTTTTTACGGTCGCCAGGCTCTTGCAACAACCCCTCATCGCAATTTAAGCAATTGACAAACAGGAAATTTCGCAGCATCATTTCTTCATGTTATCAAGATCGCGCATAGTGCTGCCGGGAATCGCGTATCATGTCACCCAGCGCGGGTACATGATTTTGCTGCAACACACGGCACATTCTCTGCAACGCAACCACAACGGCGCGGTGCGCTTCTGCATCCCGTATTTGCATATAACAAACGGTAAGCGCGGTGCTGTTGAACAACCCCAGCCTCCCTGTTTATTCCATCGCATATCTCAAAGCACTTCTCGACCGTCTGCTCAAACCGGGAAAAAGAGGGCCAAAAAAGGAAAAAGAGGAATAATTAAGTATGGTGTCCCCGAAACTCCGTTTTTGCGCATAACTAACGGTAAGCGCGGGGTTGTTGAACAATCCCAGCTTCCCTGTTTATTCCGTCGCTTATCTCAAAGCACTTCTCGACCGCCTGCTCAAACCAAGAAAAAGAGAGCCAAAGAAGGAAAAAGAGGAATAATTAAGTATGGTGTCCCCAAAACTCCTCAAAACTCCTTTATTGTCGTTTCATCATTTCCTTATTCAGCTTCTTCCAGTGTTCAAGTTTATTCATTTCTTCCTCATTAATGCTGAAAAAATAAACGAAGCCTTTGTTCAATCTCTGTGTTCTTCGGTAATTAAAATGCGAAATCAAACCAGTGTCCAATCTTTGTATTCGTCGGCCTGTGAAATGCAATGTGTATCTTGATTTATTATATTTGTCGAGGATTTTATACTTGTCGAACTCACATCGATTTAGTCCATAATAATCTATGTCCTTCGCCGCTTTCAAAGAATCATATTTTAGCTCATCCATTAGCGTTACTGTGGTATCGCATGGAACAATGTTTTTATCGATAAAAACCATAGTTCGGCAGGAATAAATAGTGCAAAGAAATGTCGATAACTCTCCATCAGCATGGGGTAAGATCGGGTATGTGCGTGTATTTCTTTCTATGGGTTTAGACATGAATTTGCCCGCATTTCTTACGCTTTCAGGCCCGAATGAACATGTCTTATTACCATATATGCCAAACTTTAGCGCTTTAGCCGTCGCTGCAGCCTTTTTCAAGTCGGCTGTGGCATACTCACATCCATGAGCGTATCCAGCGGCGCACATTTCTTCAGTCACGCTTTTCAGTTCGCCTTCGTTATCAATCAAATAGATGCGTGCTTCGGATATTGCATTGAGCATTTTTACGACTCCAAATTCAACAATTACTTGTTTTCCGACGATGGTCTGGACTAAAAAATCATGCGCTTTAACACCGCAAGGCTCTTCGTTCTTAAGTGTGAACTCTGCCTGGAACCTGTCTGATGGATTTGAAAAATAATTGTCTATGTAGTACGCGTCCGGCAGGCGAATGTCCATTAACCTAACATACCATGTCTGCTCGCCGTCTTTTAGATTCTCAACAATTTCTATGACATTATCTGGATAGACACAACGAACAGTGAATTGAGATTCCACTGGTGTTGAACGAAGGCGATTCGCGATCTTGATGAAATTGTCTATGTCTTGAATAGAGATATGACCACGATATTTAGAAGCGCGCATAACCGATTTGTCACGCTTGGAGAACTCTCCTAATAGATTCTTCCATTTCAATTCATGATGGCTGATGCCAAAATGCCGCATGAGAAATCCGTTGAAGGCGTTGATGTTTGGAAAGTACAGGTATTTCTTATTTGCATCGATAGAAAAAAAGGCAAATGCGGGATCATCATTGTTAAATCTATCGAACACCGAACCATCAGATGCAGACAAAATGAACATGGTTTTTTTATACTCTGCATAAGCTAGCAATTTATTTCCTTGAATGTTACTTTCACCGATAAGCCTACAAAAGTGAGGAATATCCATGGCCGTGCTCAAACAGATATCGACTTCGTTCGACAAGTGAACAACTTGCGCATACATCGGATTTTCGTATGAGTTGAGCTTTTTGCAATTCCAAACAGCTGTCAGCGCTGGAACTATACTTATGGCAATGAGGAAATAATTTGTTTTCATATTTATTGCGTAAGAAATAAGCGCCGCTAAAAGAAAAATTGCGCTAAGGCCTAAGAACAGCCCTTGTCCGACAACATAAGAGAACCCCTCAAATGGACCGCCGGTAGATTCAATCATACAGTTATCTCCGATTGTCATTACTTGAATTGCTCAGACACAATGCTAATTAGCCCTTTATTCGGTGCCGGATACAATGGATGGTCGGTGAAATCAAAACCCCTTTCGCAAGAACATTCGTATTACTGGCGATTATATGCAGATCTGGGTACAATGTATATAAACGGCGACGGTTCGCGCGATGAGGTTGATCTCTATGCAAGCAATGAATTTTACGGCGGTAATATGGAAGGAAGAGGCGGGGTATGTCTGGAATTATGGGGACACCATACTAATTAGAAATTTAAAATTGTAAAAACAAATCAAAATAAGGAAGTAGAAATTCAGGGACGCTGGGGCTGTTGATAGAGCCTTGCGCCGGAAAAAACGCGGGACAGACAAGGTTTTGCTATCGCAAAACGCACCCAGTCCCGGTGTTTTTCCTCACTTTTGCTCATTTGCGGTACTTGGAAACGCAGCGAAGAAAATCAAATATCGAGGGGGGCTGTTGAAGAAGCCCGGCGGGGGAATTATGGGGACAGCATACTAATTAGAAAGCCTTCATTGTGATAACGAATCAAAATGAGGAAGTAGAAATGCAGGGACGCTGGGGCTGTTGATAGAGCCTTGCGCTGGGAAAAACGCGGGACAGGCAAGGTTTTGCTGTCGCAAAACGCACCCAGTCCCGGTGTTTTTCCTCACTTTTGCTCATTTGCGGTACTTGGAACCACGGCGAAGAAAATCATAACGATTTGTTCAACGGTCCCACAGGCCCGGTTTAATCCAACATTTGCTGTGAGTTCTGCGTTCGCAAAAATCTGGGGCCGGGGGCTGTTGAAAAAGCGCGAGGGGCGAAAGAATCCTGGGGGGCAGGCACGCGGAAAAACGCCGCGTTCCCGGCGCCCATTTTCTGCTGCGCTTGCGCCAGGTTGACAAAATCCCGGATAAAAAGTATTTTGGTTCAACAATTGAGTTTATGCGGGGATCGGAGAGCCCAACATGTCATCCATTGTAAAAATCACGGGGGCTGCGTCCCTGGCCCTGCACGCCATGTCGTATCTGGCCGTGCACGCGGATCAGGGCATGACCTCAACACGCGAGGTGGCCGAAGCGTTCAAGTGCTCGGAGGATCACCTCAAAAAAGTGGTGCAGCGCCTGGTGCGCGCGGGCGTCATCAAGACCGTTCGCGGCCCCCGCGGCGGCATCGCCCTGGCGCGGCCGCCCGCAAAAATCACGCTGCTCGAAATCTTCGAGGCCATGGAAGGCCCGCTCAATGACAACAACTGCATCCTGGGCAACCCCGTGTGCCAGTACAAGGAATGCATCCTGGGCGGGCTTACGGAATCCTTGAACAAACAGGCCAGAGCCTATCTGTCCAAGACAAAGCTCTCGCAGCTCGCCAAACGCATCGCCGGAAACGACGGCTGAATAGCGCCCCCTGGCTGCGCGGGAAAACGCGAGCGGGCTGTTCGCCGCGGTTTTACCTTGAACCTGTGTTCTCCATGATTTCGCATCCCCCCGGAGCGCGCCCTTGCGGACAATACCTGTCAGGACCATAAACGCGTATCACCTTGCGGCGCTGGCCTATCTGGCGCTGGCCGCGGGTTGCGGCGCGATCATCGCCGCGCACGCTTCGCCGGACCTGCAGGTGAGCGGCTGGTTCATCCTGCACGCGCACCTGGCGTTCATGGGCTTCGGCACGCTCACCGTGCTGGGCACGCAGAAAGTGCTGGCCGCGCATGTGCGCGCCGGGTGGGACGGGTTCACGCCGGGCGCCATGCCGGGCGCGCGCTTCCTGGCCGCCATCACGCTGTGCCTGGCCGGGATCTGGGCCATGTACCTTGCCCAGGGCCTCACCGGCAACAACGCCTTTTACATCGGGGGCATGGCCGCCGCGGCCGGGGTGCTCGCCTGCCTTGCCGTTTACACCGCCCGCCTCTACCGCGGCATCACCCTTGCCACTCTGCGCCGCAACATGCCCGCCCGTTTCTTTCTCACTTCCATGTTCATCTGCTTTCTGGCCTACGGGCAGCTCATCTACATCACCGCTTTCAATTTCCTGCCCTGGCTGCCCTTTTCCCACACCATGCCCCTGCGCGTGAACTACCTCGCGCTGTCCTTCCCGCTTTCCCTCACGGTCATGGCCTGCATCCGCATGCCTTTCCACCTCAAGGACGAGAGTCTGAAAAAAGCGCGCTTCAAGCCCCTGTGGGAATCCCAGTACGCCATCCTCGTGGCCGGCGTGTTCTCCCTGTTCTTCTCTCTCATTTTCGACTCCCCGCATTTTCACGATGTGTACACCGTGCTGCAGGCCGCGTTCTCGGGCATCCTGTTTTTGAGCATCCTGCTGCTGATCGGGGCCATGATCACGGACCGCCGGGCGGACCGCTCCCTGCCCTGGGGCATCTGGCGCTTGTATGTATCCGCCGTGGCCTATCTGTTCCTGGCGGGCATCGCCGGGTTCCTGCTCGGCTACGGGTGGAACCGGCAGGGGCCGGAATACTATTTCCTCATCCAGGCGCACATCCACCTCGCGCTGCTGGGCTGGATCGGGTTCGGGCTGACGGGCGTGTATTCCTATCTTCTGCACATGGCCGGGCGCGCCGCGTGCCGCCACGGAAGCCTGAATTTCTGGCTCATGCACGCGGGAGTAGTTATCATGCACCTTGGCATCTGGTATAAAAGCTGGGCGCTGCGCGGCGCGGCCGGCGCGTGCGTGGCCGCCGCGGCCCTCACCCTCATGTCCTGCGCCGCAGGAGAATACCGCCTCAAGCGCGGCCATTCCGTTTAGCACCGCAGAATTGTTTCATTTTCAGCCGATATAATTAAAAAATCACTGCTGGCAAATATCTTTTCGCGGGGTTCCGCTTTGTGGTATAATGACTCCATGAGCGCCGCGGCCGGTTATTCCCTGTGCGATCTTCTGTCCATGCCCACGCAGAGCAGCTACTGCTTTTTCGCGCAGGACAAAAGCGGCGAGGGCGAGATTGACATCCTGGGCCGGCTCGACCCCAACCAGTTTTTCAGCTACCAGCACCTGTTGCGCGACATCAATGTGAACTACGGCTACATGCTGCCGCGGGGCGATTACCGCGTGGTGTTCGCGGCCAGCCCGGCGGCGTTCCCCACGCTCAAGGCCGGAATGCCCGAGCCGATGCGGCACGCCGTGGTGCGTTCGCCCCGCCTCGAGGGCCACGAGTTCGTGGCCGTTTACTATTTCGACCCCGAGTGACCCGTGCGGATCGCGCTTGCGGGCAACGGTTTTCCCATCAACGATTCATATCCGGACACACGGCCCGGCGGCCGCATGCGGATTGGCGCGGGGTCCGTGCGCGGGCGGAGTTTCGGGCATATAATGGTAAGCGCGGAGCGCGCGCAGCCATCAGGAGATATGCGCCGCGCGCGCTCATATCCATGGAAAGGATCTCCCGCGATGAGAACCATCCGATTGCTGATTATCTTCGCAGCCGTGCTGCTGCCCTGTGCGGCCGCGCGCGCCGCGGACTCCGATTGCCCCACCTGCCGCTGGTTCCACAGCCAGGCCCTGGGCGCGGACCGCATGTACCACATCTTCCTGCCTCCCGGCTACGACCGGGACACGGACGCGCGTTATCCCGCGATCTATCTTCTCCACGGCTACAATTTCGCGCGCAACCACCCGGAACAGAGCGCCCCGGCCGAGGAAGTCAACCACTGGGTCATGCAGGAGAACATTCCCGAAATCGCAACATGCCTCATGACGGAATCCTCATTCGAGGCCGCGGACGCGTGCCTGGCCGCGCGGGGCGTGGACGCGCCCAACGATGTAGTGTCCGCGCTCCGGGCCGAGTACCCGGACCTGGCCCTGCCCCTGCCCCCCATGATTGTGGTCATGCCCGACGGCGACAACAGCTTTTACATGAACCGCAAGGACGGGCTGAAGCTGTTTCCGCCCGAGGATGGGCCGGACTGCGTTGACGGGCTTTGCAAAGGCGCCACGGGCCAGCATGAAACCTATATCGTGCAGGATCTGGTGGCGCACATTGACGCCACATACCGCACCATCGCGGATCGCGGCGGCCGCGGCATCGGCGGCTTTTCCATGGGCGGCATCGGCAGCATGTTCCTGCTCCTGCGCCATCCGGACATTTTCTCGTCCGTCACCTCGCACAGCGCGGTCTACACGCTCATGGACTGGACCTCCGACCCCCTGTTCATCGGCTACGCCAAAGACACCACGCCCGAGATCATGAGCCTGTTCACGGGCGGCTCGGGCAAGCTCGCGGACCTGGACAAGGACTACCTCCAGTCCTACGACCCCTACTATCTGCTGCGCGATTTCAACCGCACCGACATTCACATCTATTTCGACACTGGCGAGAAAGATGCGTTTGCGGGCATGAAGGATTTCAAGACCATCAAGAAATTTGAGGCTGGCCTCGAAAAGAAAGGCTTGCCCTCGCGGCCCGCGCAGCACATCA
>JAGUYV010000196.1 GCA_020061125.1 bacterium
CCACGGCCGTGACGGCCGCGGGCACGAAATTCACCTTGCCGAAGAATCCGGCCACGAAACGCGAGGCCGGCCGCTCATAGATTTCGCGCGGCGACCCCTGCTGCTCGATGCGCCCGGCGCGCAGCACCACGATGCGGTCGCTGATGCACACCGCCTCTTCCTGGTCGTGGGTCACATATACGCTGGTGATGCCGAGCGTGGTCTGCACGCGACGGATTTCCTCGCGCATCTGCACGCGCAGCCTGGCGTCGAGGTTGCTCAACGGCTCGTCGAACAGTAGCACGGACGGCTCGTTCACCAGAGCGCGGGCCAGGGCCACGCGCTGCTGCTGCCCTCCGCTCAACTGCCCGGGCGTGCGGCTCTCCATGCCCCCGAGGCCCACCACGCCCATGATGTCCAGCACCTTGGCCTTAATCTCCGCGGCCGGCATTTTCTTGAGCCGCGGGCCGTAGGCCACATTGTCGAACACCGTCATGTGCGGGAACAGGGCGTAGCTCTGGAACACCATGGAGGTGTTGCGCTTGTTCGGGGGCGTGAGGCCGGCACTCTGTCCGTCAATGAAAATCTCGCCCCGGGTCTGATGCTCGAATCCGCCGATCATGCGCAGCAGCGTGGTCTTGCCGCACCCGCTGGGTCCGAGCAGAGTCACCAGTTCGCCGCGCGGCACGGTGAACGACACATTGTCCGCGGCCACAACCTCGCGGCCCTGCGGGTCCTGGAATATTTTTGTGATGCTGCGCAACTCCACGCCGGGAACGGGCTGGCTCATGGCTCACCTCTCAAGCTGGCGGTTCTTCGGACAAAGCGCCGGATTTGCACACTATTCCGCGGGCAGATAATGCTCCAGATTCGCGCGGTAGAAGTCGAAAGTCTTGCGCAGGCCGTCTTCGAACGCCGTCGAGGGCGACCAGCCCAGCACGGTTTGCGCTTTGGAGATATCGTACGCGAAATCGCCGACCTCGATTTTTTTGTACTCGGGCGGCCAGGGTACAAGCTCGTACTCGCCCTGCCCGGCGATTTCAATGAGCGTTTTTACCATGTCCAGGAAACGGATCTGCGTGGTTGCGCCGATGTTGAAGACCTGGCCTAGGGCGTCTTGCTTCATGCCCGCGAGCAGGAACGCCTCGATGAAATCGTCCGCGAAGGTGTAGTCGCGCAATTGCGCGCCGTCTCCGAAAATCTTGATTTTCTGGTTGCGCAGGATCAGTCCTACAAACCAGTTCAGAATGCCGAACTTGGGATGCTCGATCTGTGCGCGGGGGCCGTAGCCGTTGCTGCAGCGCAACACCGTGATAGGGATGCCGTGGGCGCGGTGATAGATCATGTGGTAGGCCTCGCCCGCGTACTTGTTCACGCCGTAGATGTCCGTGGCGTTGGGGCGCACGGCCTCGGTCACGGGCACGGTTACGGGTGCGCCGTAGATAGCGCGGGTGGAGGCGTACACCACGCGCGCTTCGGGATTGTGTTTGCGCACGGTTTCGAGGAACACCATGTTGCCGCGGCAGTTGATGTCAATGTCCAGAAAAGGGTCGGTCATGGAATCCGTGTGGCTGGTCTGGCCGGCGATGTGGAAGATGGTCTGCTTGTCCGCGACCATGCGCGCCATGGCGTGCTCGTCGCGGATGTCGCAGAGGTTCACTTGCACGCTGCCGCGAATTTCCTCGATGTTGCGCCAGTTGGCGCCGTGGCCCGGAAGAAACGCGTCCACGAGCGTGACCCTGGCGCCCAGCCTGTCCAGCCGCAGCGCCAGGTTGCTGCCCAGAAAGCCCAGCCCGCCGGTGATGAGCACATTGCGATCCTTGTAGAATTTCTCCATGCCGGAATCCGTTCCTCCATGTTTGTGTGCTGACATTATGGCACGAACCGCGCGCGGCGGGCAACAGGCGCGCCGCCGTGATATAATCGTGCCGCATGGCATCGAGTGCAACGGGAGGGCGATATGACCCGCAAAGAGCGCGTGCTGCGCGCCATCGAGTTCCGGGGGCCGGACAGGGTTCCGTTCCTGGCCTACGCCCCCGGCATGAGCGACATCTTCATCATGGCGGCGATGCCCGCACGGGACTGGCAGCCGGACGATGCCTACTACCCGCACATCTACCCCGAGGCCTACTATCTGGGCGGATGGAAGTACAAAAAACCGTTTCCGCGGGATCTCATGTCCCAGGGCCGCGAGCGCCAGGACGAGTTCGGCTGCATCTGGAAAAGCCCGGTGGGCGAGGGCATCGGCGAGGTGGTGGGCCACCCGCTCGCAAGCTGGGACGATCTGGAATCGTTTCCCCTGCCGGACCCGCATGCGCCGGGCCGCCTCGAACGCTTCACGCTGTACCGCAAGCTGTTCGCGGGGGACAGCTTTGTGCTCGGCGCCCTGGAGAACGGTATTTGGGAGCGTTCACATTTTTTGCGCGGGTTCAGCAACATGCTCATGGATACCGCGGCCGAGCCGGACAGGGCCGCGCGCCTGGCGGACCGGCTGTGCGACGAGTGGATCATCCCACTCATTAATAGGTATGCGGACGCGGGCGCGCACGGCGTGATCATGACCGACGACTGGGGCATGCAGAGCGGCCTGCTGATCAGCCCCGCTTCGTGGCGCGCCATCTATAAGCCCCGGTACGCGCGCCTGTTCGCCGCCGCGCACGCGCGCGGCATGAAATTCTTTCTGCATTCGTGCGGCGACATCCGCGCCATCATGGACGACCTGCTCGAAACCGGCCTGGATGTGTTTCAGAAGGACGACATTGCGTTTATGGGCCTGGAGCAGATCGCGGAGCGGTACTCGGGCCGGGCGTGCTTCATGGGGTCGCTGGACATGCAGCGCACGATGCCCGGAGCCGGACGCGAGAAATTATATCGTGAGACGCACCGGCTGCTGCGCCTGCTCGCCAGACAGGAGGGCGGATACATCGGCATGTTTTACGGCCAGCCCGGCGCAGCGGGCCTTACCTGGGCGCAGCAGTTCTTCATGTACGCGGCATTCCGACGCTATGGCCGATATCCGATCTTCTGAAACCCGTATTCCCGCCCCGGGTGCGCCCGGCATGGCTATGGTGTAGAATATCATCCGGCGGCAGTTGCCCCGGAATCGCAAACCACTGGAGGGCCTAATGGAAATCTTCACCAAGAAGAAGCACCTGAACCAGGCGCTCGACAGTTATTGCCAGGAACTGGACATGACCATTGACGCGCTGATCGAGTGCATGGACGAGTTTTTCGCGGGCAAGAGCCTGGACGATGTGGAGAAGATCGCCAAAAAAGTGCGCAAGGCCGAGTCGCGGTGCGACAGCCTGCGGCGCGAGATCGAGCAGCAGTTGTTCGCGGGCGCGCTCATGCCCGGCGCACGCGGCGACATCTTCATGCTCATCGAGGCGCTGGACAAAGTGCCCAACAAGGCAGAGGACCTGGCCAACTTCGTGGCCCTGGTGGGGCCGCAGATACCCGATGAACTGCACGAAGACATCCGCGAAATCCTCTCGCTCACCGTGAAGTGCACAAGGGCGCTGTCCGAGTCCGTGATCAAGCTGTTCAAAAACCTGGCCAAAGCGGGCGAGCAGGCGCAGGAAGTGGAAATCATCGAAACGGAAATTGACAAGCTCGAGCGGCGCCTGATCCGGCGCATCTTCCAGCTCGAACTGCCGTACGGGCACCGCATGATGCTCCGCGAGATGGTCACCACCATGTGCGCCATCACGGACCGGGCCGAGAACGCGTCGGACCGCGTCGAGATTATTGCTGTCAAGCGCAAGACCTGATTCAAAGGAAAGGGCGGAATTGACTTTTGGTGTCGTGGGGCTGGTTGTTCGGAGGCGCGTTTCTGGGCTGGTCGCTTGGGGCCAATGACGCGTCCAATGTGTTTGGAACGGCCGTGGCCACGCGCGCGGTGCGGTTCCGCACGGCGGCTTTTTACCTCTGCGTTTTCGTGGTCCTGGGCGCGTTCCTCCAGGGATCCCAGGGCATTCACACCCTGTCCAAATTAAGCACCGGCGTCACCATTCAATCCGCGTTCACAACCACATTCACCGCCGCGCTCACTGTGGCGGTCCTCACGGTTCTGAAGCTGCCGGTCAGCACCTCGCAGGCCGTGGTCGGCTCCATCATCGGCATCTCCCTGGCGATCGGCCACTCGCCCAACTGGAGCAGCCTGCCCAAGATCGTGGCGTGCTGGGTGGGCACCCCCATCGGCGCCATGGTCATTTCCGTGATTCTGTATCTGGTTGTGGGCCGCGCGTGGGACTGGCTCACGGACCGCATCGGGCTGCACATGATTGACACGCTGCTGCAGTACATGCTGATCGCGGCGGGCGCTTACGGGGCCTATGCGCTCGGGGCCAACAACATCGCCAATGTGGTGGGCGTGTTTGCGCCGTTCGAGCCGTTCAAGAGCCTTGGCACGCAGTGGCTCGGCGCCGTGGGCGCGGCCGCGGTGTGCCTGGGCGTGGTCACCTACAGCAAGCGGGTCATGTTCACCGTGGGCGCGGACCTGGTGCCCCTGGAGCCGTTCACCGCGTTCATCGCCGTGCTGGCCCAGGCCGTGACCGTGCACATCTACGCCATGGTGGGCGTGCCCGTGAGTTCATCCCAGGCCATCGTGGGCGCGGTGCTGGGCATCGGCATCATCAAGGGCATGCAATCCGTGAACACCAGGGTGCTGGTCCGCATCGTAATCGGCTGGTTGAGCACGCCCTTGTGCGCCGGCCTCGTGGCGTTCATCTTCTACAAAGTCGTGTTTATGTGGATTCTGCCCGCATAAGGCGCAAAACAAACCATCAAGGCCAATTCTGAATAAAATTTAGCTGATAAGCAAGCCGCCGCAACTGTTATTTGGATGCGCGGTCGAAGGCGATGAGCGCGGCGCCCAGGGCGCCGTTGACCTGCGGGCGGGGCGGCACGAGCAGGGCGCGGCCCGAGACCTTTTCGATGGCGTCCTTGACGCCGCCGTTTTTGGCCACGCCGCCCGTGAGGGCCACGGCGTTTTCCACGCGCAGCCGGTTGCTCAAGGCGAACACGCGCCGGGCGATGCTGGCGTGCAGGCCCGCGATGATGTCCTCGCGGCTCTGCTTGCGCGCAATGAGGCCGATGACCTCGCTCTCGGCGAATACGGTGCATGTGTTGCTGATCTGGATGGCCTCGGAGCTGCGGCGCGAGAAATCCGCGAACTCGTTCAGGGGCACGCCCAGCGCCTGGCTCATGACCTCCAGAAACCGGCCCGTGCCCGCGGCGCACTTGTCGTTCATCACAAAGTCCAGGGCGCGGCCGTTGTCCGCAAGGGTGATGACCTTGCTGTCCTGCCCGCCGATGTCAATGACCGTCCGGGCTTCGGGAATCTGGAAGTGCGCGCCGCGCGCGTGGCAGGTGATCTCGGACACATCCGCGTCCGCCAGCGTGCAGCTCACGCGCCCGTAGCCCGTGGCGATGACATGCGCCACGGCCGCGCGCGCGATTCCGGCCTCCGACAGCACCGTGTCCACCACCTGCTGCGTGATGGCGTCCAGGTCGTGCCCGGTCTTCTCCACGCGCGCCGCCAGAATGTCCCTGCCGTCTTTAAGAGCCACGGCCTTGACCGTGTTCGACCCCATGTCAATTCCGAGTGTTATCATTGGCATTCCTCTGCAATGGCGTCCGGAACCGGCATAAACGCCATTGTCCTCTGTCATGATATTCCGCAATCAGCCCCAGGCCGCGGCGGGCCGGAGAATGTGTTACAATTATATATGCCTACGGTTTTGAGGGATGGAAAATACCGGTTCTTTTTCTCTTCAACTGGCGAAATCTACAGGATACAACTCGAAGGAGCTGAACGCCATAAGGAAACTGGTCCAGGAATATGTGGGCCTTTTCGAGGAGAAATGGCATGAGTATTTTGGAGAATAGAACAAAAGACGCTTTGGCGGCAGACATATGGTTTGACGCCGACATGATGCACATACGGCTGATTGACGGCCGGGAAATTGGGATCCCCTCGAACGGTTTCCCAAGCTTCGCGATGCCAGTGAGATAAACAAGAATGAAATGGCGCCTGATTGGAAAAGGAACAGGCATCCACTGGGAAGAACTGGACGAAGACATTTCAGTCAGCGCATTGTTGTAAGCAACAAATATACGGCTGATATTCATTCGATAAAATCTCCGTAATCATCAGAACTCTCAATACGGCATACTGAAAACCCTGCGCTTCACGGTATTTTTGTATGCTGTCCCCACAATCCCAATATTACACCCATGGATTCTCATATATTGTCCTACGCAACACTTTTGCCGCAAAGAAAGCCATGTCCTCCAGTTCCTTCTCAAATTGCTCGGGTGTTCCCAGTAGTTTTTCATCATCCCACGGATCGTCAACATGAACCCATTTGTTTCGATATTTGCGAAGCGTGTGTAAATCCATTTGCAAACTCTCTTCTATGGGAGATTGGTTGATTAAATCAAAAAGAGAGATTCTTTTGCACGAGCTGTATTCGGATCGAAGATAAGTTTCGATGCCAGAAACAGCAGTAAGAATGGATGCAAGGAAAGAGCCACAAGCGAATGCGGTATCAAATTCTCTCACTATGAAGCTACACCACTCGGAAAGTATAACTCCTCCTTTGAGCAGTTCTTCATCAAGTGCTAATAAATGCTCCCATCGTTTTTCTTCATCCATGAGTCACCATAAGTAGTGTCCATTATTATTTAAATATCCATTAAGTTAGTATTTCTATTTTTCTAATATTATCAAGTAACAAACAGCTAATTCCGCACCGTTCCCACTGAAGATTAGTAAGTAATGCCCCTCACCGGTGTGAACAATCATGGCAAGCGCGGTGGGTGGCCCTGTGCTGTTTTGATTATTGTTTAATTTGCGGACCCGTTGCTTGCTTATTCCATGGTTTCCATAAACGCCTGGATGCGGTTGTCAATCTGCTCGTCGGCGTAGGAGCGCTGGTCGGTCATGTCGGCCTCGATGATGAGGCCGGGCACGCCCATGCGGCGCTGCACCTCGTCCTTGATGTCGTACTGGCCGAAGCTGTAGGGCTTGCAACTGCGGTTGCTGTGCATGACGAAGCCGTTGGCGTCGTACTGCTTGATGAGCTTGCAGAGGTTCTCGATCTTGCTCTCGATGTTGCGGTTCAGGAAGATGGTGGAATAGCCGCGGGCCAGTGAGCGCATGGGGTCGTCGGCGGTGATTTCGTTGTCGGCCCAGGCGTTGGTGTAGGTGTCGGCCACCAGGCACGCGCCGTATTTGGCGAAGGTTTTGCTCAACTTGCGCACGCGGTACCAGATGGGCAGGTTGTCCCACACGAGCCGGTATTTCTCGTTTTCGATGATACCCTCGTTGCGGTCCACCAGGTCCTGGAGGGTTTCGATGAGTTCGCTGTAGAAATCCACCACGATCTGCTCGCCGCGCAGGGTGACAATCGGGGCCAGGAAGAAGAACGCGTCGAAGCAGCTTATGGGCGAGGGTTTGTGTTCGCACATGTGCAGCACCTCGGACCACTTCTGGATGCCGGCCTGGGCGATCTCCGCGGTCTTGACGAACTTGTCCATGTCCCACTTGCGGCGCGTGGCTTTCTCGATCTGCGGAATGAGTTCCTCGAACTGCTCCTGCACATAGTCAATGAGGTGGTCGAGCGGGCCGTCGAAATTGTAGGGAGTGTCCAGGAAGATGAGGGGCACATTGAAGTAGCGGGCCTGGACCTCGTACCACTTGGTGACAGTGCCGCAGATGTTGTTGCAGAGCATGAGCATGTGGGGCCTTGGCAGGCCGGGCTTTGCGAGCACGGGCACGCCGGGGATGGGGCTTTTGGAGTCCACCACATGGCCGACATCGGCGCGGAAGTACGAGCACAGATCGCGGCTGTAGCCCAGGGCCTCGGCCGTGTCGCTCAATTCGGCGCCCATTTTGCGCGCGCCGATCATGGCGCCGTGGTTCTCGGGATACACCGGGATGATGCCCATGGAGATGAGCGGTTCCACGGGGCCGCCGCTGGTGATCCAGGCAATTTTCTTGAAGGTGTATTTGCCCAGCTTCGCGCCTTTGTAATACTTGGCCATGAGGTTGCGCATTTTTATTGCGATTGGTTTCAGGTCTTCTTCAGCCATGGGCGTGTCTCCTCGGCGGGATGGCGTTCGGGTGTTGCGTCAGAGCGTTTCGATGAACGCCTGGAGCTTGGTGCGGGTCTGGCCGCTGGGCGCGCTGCTCTGCTCGATTTCCATGTGCAGGCTGCGGATGCCGGCTTTGTCCAGCATGTCCTTCATGTACGGATAGTCGAAGGCGTGGGGGTCGCAGAATTTCAGGTACAGGAACACCACGCCGTCGGCCTGTGACTTTTTGGCAAGTTCGGTGAGGTAGCGGCCGCGGCTGGTGAGGTCGCGGTGCTTGGCCGGGCAGTGCGCGCGGTCGAAGTAGCGGCGCAGCAGGGCCTCGTCGTTGGGCGCTTCCACTTTTCCGTCGAAGTAGCGCCGGCCCGTGCAGATGTCGTCGTCCACGATCATGGCCCCGTATTCGTCGGCGGCGTTGTACACATCCTCGTTCACATTCACGCTGCCCACCAGCATGAGTTTCTTGCGCCCGGCCGCGGGGCCGCCGTTGGCGCCGAACTGGTTCACGAATTCCTCGAGCAGCTTGTTGATGTCCTTCTTGTCCATGAACATCGAGGCCATAACCGCGTGCAGAAGGGTCACGCTCGGGATTTTGTCCGGGTTGGCCGCGTGGGCCATGTACAGGCGGTCCAGGAGGTCGCGGTTGCGGTTGTACACGCGCACGGCGTTGTTGAGTTCGTCGCGGCCGATGGGGTTGCCCGCGAATTTTTCGAGTTCCGCGCGCACGCGCGCCAGCTCGGCCCGCGCGTATTTGAACGCCGCATCCCCGCTCACCTTGCAAGGAAAATTGAAATTGAACGAAAACATGTCCGGGAAGTTCTTTTTGAAAATGTCGTAGAAGCTCTGCATGGTGTCGCAGGTCTGCGCGAAGAGCACGCCTTCGAGGTCCTTGTACTCGTTCTGGAGGTAGTCTTCCATGAACGCGCGCACCTGGGAGCAGCAGTAGGCCTGCAGGTGCTTGTCGGCCAGGGAGATCTGCGTGGCGCGGCCCAGCAGGCGCAGGGGGATGAACCCGGCGGCGTACACCAGCTCCTCGGGCACATAGCTGCACAGGAAGCCCATGAGGCGGCGGTTTTTCTCCTTGTACCGGGCGATCTGGCCCAAGGGGTTGCGCGCGGCCTCGGCCGCGAATTCCTGGAAATCTATCTTGCTCATGAGGTCACTCCCGTGTGCCGCGGCGCGTGCCGCGCGGCCTGTGTGCTGCGGGTCTCAAGCGGAAAAACGGCAGGCCGGAAGCCTGCCCGGACGCTTTCAGATTGATCCATAAAATAACATAAGGGAGCGTAGGGCGCAATTCAATTTGAAGGGGGCGCCATCCTGGAGAGCGGAGCGCCGCCAAAGCCAAACAGATCATAACGGGTGTGCGCAACATGGGCACATCCCCCTTGATCCCCCTTTGCTAAGGGGGACCTGAAGAAGGGCCGCCACAACGCCCGAAGGCGCGATCAAATTGAGTTGGCGGAATGAATGAATTCCTCTTGAAACTGTTTACTAAGCCTAAACAAAGCAGGGCGACAGACTATTAGGAGCGCTTTCAGAGGGAAATGGGCCAAAACAGGATGTCGTTTTACTTTCGTTCTCCTCTGCAATCTGATTGAAGGAGACGCATGTCATGCGATGGTTTTCTCTGCTGTTAAGAGTTTTTGCTTTCATAGTCACCTAACGACGGGAATTCAATTTTTCAATTGTCAGCGCCTAAACGCGGATAATCCGCGAATAGAGGCCTGGATCTTTCAGGCGATAACCGGGTTCAGGGTTAAGGTTCCCCCTTAGCAAAGGGGGATCAAGGGGGATGTGTGGGGCTGTTGAAAAACTCGTTATTTGCTTTCTTCGCATTGTTTCCAAGTCGCACAAATGAGCAAAAGTGAGGAAAAACACCGGGACTGGGTGCGTTTTGCGACAGCAAAACCATGCCTGTCCCGCGTTTTTTCCGGCGCCGGGGCTTTTTCAACAGCCCCATGTGTCACAGTTACGCATGTTGCAGCAGTATACTGTTGACAACACGCACAAAGGCGCAGTCGGGGAGTCATTCGGTTCCCTCACGGATGACCGGGCAATGAAAAGAGCCGCATTTCCGGCGCCCGTGTTTTTGTGATTATATTCTTGCGCGCGCCGCCTTGCGCGGCCGGTGGCGATCTTGACTTGCCTCCGGGCTTTTCCTATGCTCTAGTTGGAAGTGCAAAAGGATAAGAAACCCTGCTGCGTGCGTGATGTCATGCATTGCTGAGCCAACGTTTACGAACAGGGAGTCCACATCCTGCGCTTGACCCGCAGGCCCCCTCGAGGGGAAGCGGCGATTCCTGGGCGGACACCCACCTGTCAGAGACAGGTTCACGAGAATCATGGCACACGGCCTGGCGGGGTTTTTCATTGGGCGAAAACCCGCGGGCGGCACCGATCCACTCATAAAACGCCGCGCGCCGCGGGACATGTAACGACACAGTTCGCGAGGTGGCTGCCGCCATGACCGAAATTCAAGACGCAACATTCGAGGAAACCGTGCTTCAATGCAAAAAGCCGGCGCTGCTCTATTTCTGGGCGCCCACCTGCAAGCCCTGCAAAATCATGAAACCCGACATTGACGACATCGTGGCCGAACTCGGAGACCGCATCGCGTTCACGCACACCGACGCCGTGGCCAACGACGACATCTGCCAGAAATGCGGCGTGTTGAGCACGCCGACCCTCATTATGTTTCACAACGGCGAGCCGGTCATGCGCATCGTGGGCTATGTGACCCGCGAAGACCTGCGCACCCGCATCATGGACCAGCTCAACAAAATCGCGTGAGCGCGGAGGACGCCGGCGTGCTGAAAATCCTGGTTCTTCACGGCCCCAACCTGAACATGCTCGGCACGCGCGAGCCGGGAACCTACGGCAGCGCAACCCTGGCGCACATCGAGACCATGCTCTCCGCCTGGGGCGAGGCCAACGGCGCGCACATCGAGTCGTTCCAGTCCAACGACGAAGCCGCGCTCGTGGGCCGGATCCAGGACGCGCCCGCGGCCGGGTTCGGCGGCATCGTGATCAACCCCGCCGCGTTCACGCACTACAGCATCGCCCTGCGCGACGCCTTGCTCGCCGCAGCCCTGCCCGCGGTCGAGGTGCACATCAGCAATGTGCACAAGCGCGAGGCCTTCCGCCGCCATTCGGTCACCGCTCCGGCATGCTCCGGCCAGATCGCGGGTTTCGGCCCCCACAGCTACATCCTCGGCCTCGAAGCCCTCAAAACCATCCTTTCCGCCAACGGCTGATTCCATCTTTCCGCACGACCCGTTTCGCGTGGGAACATTATTCCCGCACGGCCGTTTGTTTTGGTACGAATCAAACCCAATCCAACGGAGGCGAATCCGTCATGAAGATAGACACGCAGGGAGACACCATCAAGATTTATGATTTCAACGCCGAGGAATGTTACCGCATCGCCCGAAGGCTGGAGAACGAAAGCCTCGAACTTTATCAGGGCGTCAAGGCCGCAATTAAAGATGCGGACATCGCCGCCGCGCTCGACATCCTGATCGTCGAGGAGTTGTGCCACCTGGCGTATTGCGAAAAGGCGCTTATTGACATGGGTGTGGAGGATATTAATGCCGAGCACCTGGTGGAGGTCGTGGACACGGGCGTGGTGACCCCGCTCGCGCAGGCGGACATCGAGCGCGTGCTGTGCAACCGCGAGGAAGCGCTCAAGCTGGGCGTAGCCCTCGAAAAGCGCGCCATCGCATTCTACGAATCCATCCTCGCGGAAACCAGCAACGAGCAGGGCCGCATCGCGCTCGGCAACATCATCGAGCAGGAGCGCGGCCACCGCGCCAGGCTTCAGGCCCTGATTTCGTAAAACCCGGCAGCGGGAACCTTCTTACGCAACAAAATCCCTTTTTGTGCGTAGCCGAATTGTTACAGCGTGGCCACCGCCTCACTGTGCACTGCTTGGTTCGTCGTATTCCACGGATCTTTTTTTCGGCATAAAAACAGGAAAATTTCGCGGCGAAGCTCCCGGTTCATGAGCAGTGTTTTCATGTGGCAGGGAAATTGCATTTTCATGGGCCAGCAAGGCGATATGGAGGTGCGATGACATGAACACAAAATCCGGGCGCGAACAAATCGAAACCCCTGTGGGAAGCAATGCGCCGCTCACGACGCGCACAAGAAAACCGCTCCCTTCTCCCAAACAAAAAACATTGCGCACGCTCGGCTTCATGATCGGCATTGTGACGATGACCATGCTGCTTCTCATGGGCTTTCAGCAACCCGCGGCCACATCCATGGAACAGGCCATGGCCGCGCCCGCGCCGGGCGCCGAGTCCGCCATGTGGCTCAACTCCATGTCCGACTATCTCTTCATTATCGCGCTCCCTCTGGTTCTTGCCATTTTCGGCTCGCAGATCTTTCTTCTCAAGCAAATCAGTTCCCGCATCGGCCGCAAGGCCAGGTGACATACGCAAGGCGTCCGGCAAGCTCCGATCTTCATCTATTGCAAGAATGCGACAGTGTAGCGGCAACGCTGCACTTGCGCATTGTGATCGGAATTCTCATGTATCGGGACTCGCGGCGGATTATTCCCGGCAATAAAGCATTTTTTGCGCCATTATGCGAGTTGCGGAAAATGTGTTGTCGTTTTGACCGGGCGCAAAATCGGCATGGTCCGGAAATTGAACGGAACTTTGTTACTGGCGCGCCGCGTGGATTGTCGCGCGGTTGCGAACGAATCAAACACCAGTTTTCGCCAAACCGGGCCAAGAAACAGGGGTATGGGGGCCTCGCAAGTGACATCGGAAATTGCAGACAACGAAACGCACATGACGCCAGAACAGATGCGCGCGCGCATTGCGGAGCTTGAAGCTGCTGTCCGGGAGCTAGAGTCCGCGCAGGCGCATGAACGCGGCCTGGCCGACGGCGCGGAGCTGCGCACCGGGCAGCTCGAAATGGCCAACTCGAATCTGCGCATGGAAATTGCCATGAACCGGCGCCCCGCCGGCGAGTTCCATGTGCAATGGCGCAATCTTCTGGCCGTGCTGGACAACTTCACGGAAATTCTTTATGTTTCCGATCCGAGAACCCACGAGATCATTTTCGTGAACCGCGCATTCTGCAAGCAGCTTGGCGGCGACCCCGTGGGCGGCAAGTGCTTCGAGCAGTTCCAGGGTTTGGATGAACCCTGTCCCTTCTGCAACAACGAAACGCTTCTCCAAACCCGACGCCCCTGTATCTGGGAGCACTACAATCCCAGACTGAACCGGCATTTCATGATCAATGATCAGTTGATCGTATGGCCCGACGGGCGCGAGGTGCGTTTCGAGCTGGCCATTGACATTACACAACAGAAGCTGGCTGAAATCGAGCAGTCACGCCTTATGGCCGAACTCGAACGATCGAACAGAGAGCTGGAGCGGTTCGCGTATGTGGCTTCGCACGACTTGCAGGAGCCGCTGCGCATGGTGGCCAGCTACACGCAACTGCTCGAGCGGCGCTATGCGGACAAGCTGGACGAGGACGCTCGGGACTTCATTCAATTCGCTGTGGACGGCGCCGCGCGGCTTCAGAGGCTCATAAATGACCTTCTGGCGTACTCGCGCATCGGCAACCGGCGCGCCGCGTTGCGGAGCATGGACCCGCACGAAGCCCTGGGCGCGGCGCTGGCCAATCTTCAGGCCGCCATCCAGGAGTCAGGCGCGGTGATCAGCACAACCGAACTGCCCCTCGTGACCGCGGACCCCACGCAAATCACGCAATTGTTCCAGAACCTGATCGGCAACGCTATCAAGTTCCGCGGCCCCTTGCGGCCGACCGTGCATGTCTCCGCGGAAATCCGCGGCGGCATGGCCGAGTTCTCGGTGCGCGACAACGGCATCGGCATAGACCCGCAGTACGAGGACCGGGTCTTCGAGATCTTCCAGCGTTTGCACTCCCGGTTCGAGTATCCGGGCACGGGCATGGGGCTGGCCATTTGCAAACGCATCGTGGAGCGCCACGGAGGCGCCATCCGCGTGGAACCTTCCGAAGGCGGCGGCGCCGCCTTTATCTTTACTCTGCCACTGTGAAAAGGAGGCCCGCATGGATTTTTTCAATCAGGCCAAACCCATCGAAATCCTGCTCGTGGAAGACAACCCCGGCGACGCACGCCTGGCCAGGGAAGCGCTCAAGGACAGCAAGGTCAAAAACAATCTGGCCATCGTGGACGACGGCGTCAAGGCGCTCGAATACCTGCGCAAGCAGGGCGAATTCGCCAGTGCGCCTTCGCCCGATCTCATCCTTCTGGATCTGAATCTTCCCAGAAAGGACGGCCGCGAAGTGCTCGCGGAAATCAAGGGCGACGGCATGCTCAAGCGCATTCCCGTGGTGGTTCTCACCACATCGCGCGCGGAGCAGGATGTGCTCAAATCCTACAATCTGCACGCAAACTGCTACATCACCAAGCCCATTGATCTGGGCCAGTTCATCACGGTAGTCAAATCCATCGAAGATTTCTGGCTGACCATCGTCAAGCTGCCGCCGTGCGAAGAATGCCCGTGACCCGCGGCGCAACCATTGCCAACAGAGGACCCCATGAGCGACATCTTTTTCGAAATCCTTCTCATCGAAGACAACCCCGGCGACGAGCGCCTGATCCGGGAGTTGCTGTCCGAGACCCGGTATCTGCGCGCGGACATCACGGCCGCGCCCACTCTGCGAGATGCCCTGGACCTGGTGTCCGCACGGCGGTTCGATGTCATCCTGCTGGATCTGAATCTCCCGGATTCCGGCGGCATGGGCACGGTGATACAGGCGCACGCGGCCGCCCCCGACATTCCGATCCTTGTGCTCACCGGCCTGGACGACGACGCCATGGGCGCCGAAGCCGTGCGCCGCGGCGCACAGGACTACCTGGTGAAGCGCAACCTGGATCCGGATGCGCTCGCACGGCTTATCTTCTATGCGCATGAGAGACACAAGTCAAAACGCGATCTTATGCGCAGCGAGTTCCGGCTGCGCCGCCTCATCCAGAGCAACGCCGACGGCATGCTGGTGCTGGACTCGCGCGGCGAGGTGCTTTTCGCCAACATCGCCGCGGAATTCCTGCTTGGAAAATCCAGCGACAAGCTGCTGAACAGCCGGTTCCCGGTTCCCATGTCCGGAGAGCGCTTTGCCGAGATCGTGGTCCAGGATTCCAACGGGCAGGACGCGCACATCGAAATGAGCGTGGGCGTGGATTTCGAGTGGGAAGGCAAGAGCGCGGTCATCGTGTCTCTGCGTGATGTGTCCGAGCGCATCTCCGCCATGCAGGAGCGCAAGCGCCTGGAAATGCAGCTTCAGCAGGCGCAGAAAATGGAGGCCATAGGCATGCTGGCGGGCGGCGTGGCCCACGACTTCAACAACATGCTCACCGCCATCAACGCCAACGCGCAGCTCGCCCTGCGCAACCAGAAAAGCGGCAAGCCCGTGGACATGGAACTCAAGGAAATTCTGGCGGCCGCGGACCGCGCGGCCGACCTCACGAAAAAGCTGCTTACATTCGCGCGCAAGGAAAAGCTCAACGCCCGTCCCGCGTCTCTTGCGGACATCGCCGACAGCGTGGCCAATCTCCTTGAGCGCACCATTTCCAAAAAGATCAAAATCACCCGCAGCTACGCCCCGGACGCGCCTGCGGTCAAGGCCGACGCCAACCAGATGCACCAGGCCATCTTGAATATCTGCACCAACGCCTGCGACGCCATGCCCGCCGGCGGTGAACTGGGCGTCGCAATAGAGATTCAAACCCTGGATGCCGAGGCTTGCGCAAGAAAAGGACTGCGCACGCCCGGCGAGTTCGTCGCGCTCCACATCACCGACTCCGGCGCGGGCATCGCCCCGCAGATGCTGGACAAGGTTTTCGAGCCGTTCTTCACAACCAAGGGCGCGTCCAAGGGAACGGGCCTCGGGCTTGCCGTGACCCTGGGCATCGTGCAGAACCACGAGGGAGCGATCGAGGTGTCGAGCGAGCAGGGGCGGGGAACCAGGTTTTCCATGTTTCTGCCCGCGTCCGCGGATGCGCCGGACGCCCTCGCCGCGCAGCCCCGGCGGGAAGACCTACTGCAGACCGGATCCGAAACCATTCTCATTGTGGACGATGAAGTCTCGGTGCTGGAGTCCATATCCCGTCTGCTTGAGGCGCTCGAATATAAGGTGATTACTGCATCGTCGGGACGCGAGGGCGTGCAGGCCTTTATTGACAACATGAAAAGCATTAATCTTGTGCTGCTGGATTTCATGATGCCGGAGATGGACGGCCGGGATGTGTACAATGCCATCAGCAAGCTGCGGGATGATGTGCCCGTGCTGCTGTGCACGGGCTACAGCACGGACGGCGCGGCCGGTGAACTGCTCCAGCGCGGGGTGCGCGAGGTTATTGCCAAGCCGTTCAATCTGCCCGAGCTGTCGCGCGCCATCCGCCGCGCGCTGGACTCGCGCCCGGTCCCAGCATGACGGTCATGGTTCCTATTGCAGTTTGGGGAAGGTTTCCCGCGCAATCTGCCTGTAGCGTTCGTACCGGCTCTTCTTGAACTTGAACCGGTTCAGGTTCTTGGCTTCCAGGATTCCCACGGTCTTGTATTCCTCGAGTTTTTCGAACCCGTGCAGGGGCATGATTTCATTGGTGATGGAGTAGCCGATGTTGATCAGCTCGCGCGTGGAGTAGGGCAGGATGTTGAAGTGGTCCACGAAGAAAATTTCATTGGGCGACGGGATGTAGATGTACTTGCGGTCCTTGTTGAAGTTGAAGAACCCTGCGAGGTCGGCCACCATTTCCTCGTGCGTTTCCTTGGACAATTTGTATTTGTTTCGGAACTGGGGCGAGCGCACGAACGCGAAAAGCTCTTCCTTCTGCTCGCGCAGTTTCGCGGGTTCCCGGATCTTCTGGTACATGGCCGTGTTCATGGCCTGGAGAACGAGCGAGTACAGCCCGAGTTCGGTGATGGACCCCATGTTCTCGTCGCGCACATAGGGCGTGAAGGTGTGGGACACGAAGATGAGGTCCGCACCCATGTCCGCGGCCACATGCACGGACAGGCACTGCTTGACTTCGCCGTCGTAGTAAATATGGCCGTCAATGGACACGGGTTTGAACAGCCCCGGCACGCAGCACGAGGCATGCACCGCGCGGCTGATGGGCGCGGTGTTCAGATACCGGTCCCGGTAGTAGGTGTCTTCGTCGGTGCCGATCCAGTCGGACATGTCCTTGCCGAAGATGGCCTTGCGCGGGTAGTCAATCTCCGTGGCGATCACGCTCAAGTCCACCTGCTTGCGGATGTAAAGTTCCTCGAAGTCGTTGATGGGCAGCACATCTTCGAGATATTTTTCCAGGCGTTCGAGGGTGAACAGGCCCATGACGGGCATGATCTCGCGCATGATGGCCTCGATGCCCGTGCCCGGTCCGTACTTGTTCTGCATGTAGGGGAGTTTGGCCAGGCGCTTGAGGTATTTCATCATGATGCGCGGCGGGGGCAGGCGCAGGGAAAAGATGTCGGCGTAGGAGAAGCCCGTGAGGTCGCCGTGCATGCGGCGGTCCGGGCTGGTGAAATAGCTGGACAGGGATTTGGCTTCGAGGCGGCTTTCGATGGTTTCCTCGTCGAAGTCGTTGACCATGAGGGCGCCGAAAATGGAGCCGCCGCTGCTGCCGATGATGTGCTCGATGAACACGCGCTCGGGGTTGCGCTGTGCGCGCGGCGCGTTGGCGATCTCGATGCCGTACTCCTTGAGCGCGAGCGTGACCCCGATGTGGTAGAACATGGCCTTGGCCGCGCCCCCGCTGGCCACGAACGCTATCCGGTTGTATTGCTTGAGCTTATCCAGCATGAATGCATCCCCCGCGCGCGGTACTGCTTCCATTATATGAAATATCGGGCCGCGGCGCGCGGCCGCGCGGGAAAAAGCAACGGCCGCGCACGGCGATTCCATTGGCCGGAAAAATCGTTTGCCGCCATTGTCTGCACACGGGATTTCGAATGGTCGCCTGCGGCGGTGTTGAAAAAGCCAAGCGGCTGTAAAAAGCGGACAGGAGGGCTGTTGAAAAAGCGCGGGGGGCGAAAAAATCCGGTTTTTTCGCAGCCTTGCGCCAACACGAGCCAACTTTTTGACTTGCGAAAGTTATTTAGCATAAATTTTTCGCCCCTCTCGGTTTCCAACGCACTCTGGCACGAGTCTTGCATAACACTGCGTCAAAACCTTAAGTTGCGGGGGAGTTGATTATCATGACAAACGCCATCGAGTGGAAAGCAAACGCAAACCGGGAATTCAGCGCCGGCATGCGCACCGTGGCCTTGGAGCGGTGCCGCATCATCGGGCTGGACAGCAAGCAGAGAAAACGGAAAAAAACCACAGTTACGGTGGTCATGACCATGACACTGGCCGTGGTTCTGCTGGGCCTTTTCTCGTTTTCAGGCCCCGCGCTGTCCGCGCAAACCGTCTCGGCGCAGATTCCGGCGCAGACCCAGAATCAGAAACCCGCGGCCCTCAACGAGCATGCGGATTTCCTGTTCATCCTGGCCGTGCCCCTGGGTTTCGCGGCCCTGCTTTCACAGTGTGTTACACTGAAGCAAATTTCCGACAGGATCAGGAAGTGAGCCGTAAAAAATAAGACAGGGGAGCAATTTTCACGGCGTAGCGGGTATAATAAAAGCCAACATAAAAATCCCCGACGCCGTGATTCGCAACACAAGCCACGGCTGCCGCCTGCGGGCGGGGGCATTCACACAGGGGAGCGGGGCATGGACAGCAAGCAAGCCGCGGAATGCGGCCCGAGCAATCTTTTCGACACCATCGGCGTGCCCGTTGTCATCATCGGGCGTGATTTCACGGTCGAGCAAATCAACCAAGCTGCGGCGAAAGCCCTGGGCCTGGCCCCGGAGCAGGCTGCGGGCAAGAAGTGCCACGAGATATTTCATGGCACGGGCGCGCCCATGTCCGAATGCCCCATGCGCCTGATGCTTGGCGGCATGCCCGTGGAAAAGAGCGAAGCCGTGCTGGACATGCTCGGCGGCACATATTTGGTCACCTGTTCTCCAGAGTTGGACGAGCAGGGCAATCTCTTGCGCATCATCCACACTCTGGTTGACATTTCCCGGCAAACGGAATCCGAAACCCAGGCGCGCACTGCGCTTCGGGAATCGCGGCGGCGCGAGCTTGAGGTGTCGTCCCTGCTTGAAGGCGCGCGCGCCGTGCTGGACACCACAAGTTTCGAGCAGGCTGCGCGCAGTCTGTTCGACTGCTGCCGCAGCGTGACCGGCGCGCAGAGCGGCTATGTGGCGCTGCTTTCCGCGGACGGACACGAGAACGAAGTGCTGTTCCTGGAATCCGGGGGGCTGCCGTGCACCGTGGATTCCTCACTGCCCATGCCCATCCGCGGTCTGCGCGCCGTGGCATATGAAACGCGCCGTCCCGCTTATGACAACAATTTCGCCAACAGCAAGTGGATGGCGTTCATGCCCGATGGGCATGTGCAACTGCACAATGTGCTGTTCGCTCCCATTATGCACGGGGGCGAGGCCGTGGGCCTGATCGGGCTGGCCAACAAGCCGGGCGATTTCACGGATCACGACGCGCGCATTGCGGGTGCGTTCGCCGAGCTTGCCGCCATTTCCCTGCTCAATTCCCAGACCCGCGACCAGCTCGAACACGAACGCGTGCGCGCGCAGCAATATTTCAACCTGGCGGGCGTGGCGTTCGTGATTCTGGACGCCAACGAAACCGTGGTCATGGCCAACGCCGCCGCGGGCAGGCTGCTCGAATGCAGCGAACAGGACATCGCGGGAAAGAACTGGTTCGACAATTTCATTCCTGAAAACGAACGCGAGCGAACGCGCGCGGTGTACCGGGATCTGATGCTGTCGGATTCCAGCCTTGTTCAGGATTTTGAAAACGCTGTGCTCACGAAAACGAACAGGGAGCGGATCGTGTCCTGGCGCAACGCCGTGCTCAAGGACGACCAGGGCGTGATTGTGGGCGTTCTGGCCTCGGGTGAGGATGTCACGGACCTGCGCCGCGCCATGCGCTCCGCGGACGAAGCCGCGCAGAAGTACAAAAAGCTTTTTGACGCATCCAACGAAGCGTTGCTGATACTGGACGAGAATTTCAAAGTCGTTGAAGCAAATCCCGCGGCAGAGGAACTTTACGGCTATGACCGCAAAGAACTTATCGGCATGCACCCGAGGGATTTCACCGCCGAGGAACAAAACACGGAAACAGGTCTCAAGCAGTTGGCGGACGAAAAAACCATAATGGTGCCCCGGCGCAAACAGAAGCGCAAGCACGGCGGCATCATTTACACAAGTTTTTACAGCCAGGCTTTCGACTTCGGAAATCAATCCTATTATTTGTCCCAGATCCGGGACATCACCGAGCATGTGCTGGCCGAGGAACAGGGCAAGAGGCTGGAGCAGCAGCTATTCCAGTTGCAGAAGCTCGACACCGTGGGGCGGCTGGCCGGGGGCATCGCGCACGACTTCAACAACATGCTCACCGTGATCATGGCCAGCGCGGCGCTCATGAAGCTCAAGATGGAAAAAGAATCCCCGTTCCAGGAACAGGTGGCTTCAATCATCCAGGCCGTGGAGCGGTCCAAAGATCTCACCATGAAGCTGCTGTCGTTTGCGCGCAGGGAAAAGATCAATGTGCGGGATGTGTGCCTGGGCGAGATCCTGGGCAGCCTCAAGGGCATGATCGAGCGGGGTATACCCAAGAACATCCGCGTGGCGCTGGATGCGCCCGGAGAGCAGGTGATCAATGCGGACGCCGTGCAAATCCAGCAGGCGCTGATGAACATCTGCACAAACGCCGCGGACTCCATGCCGGGTGGAGGCACGATCACCATCGCAACAGAGGCCGTGGATTACGGAACCGTGCTGTGCGCCACCTGCGGCAAGGTGTTCGACGGCCCCTATTGCGTGATTTCAGTGAGCGACACCGGAAGCGGCATTGACAAAGAAATCATAGACCGGGTGTGCGAGCCGTTTTTCACCACCAAAGCCGCGGGCAAGAACGCGGGCCTGGGCCTGTCCGTGGCCCACGGCATCGTCTCCAACCACCGCGGGCATCTGCACATCTACAGCGAACCGGGCAAGGGCGCGTGCGTCAAGGTGTATCTGCCCCTGGCCGCAACACCGGACAAGGAGCGCAAACCCGAACCGGCCACCACGGAACTCAAGGGAACGGAAACCATTCTGATCGTGGATGACGAACCCGCGATTCTGTCCATGGCCGGAAGAATCATTCAGGAATATGGGTACCGCGCGTTGTTGGCCGCGTCGGGCGTCGAGGCCGTGGAGATCATGCACAGGGAAAAGCAGTCCGTGGCGCTTGTGGTTCTGGACATGATCATGCCCGGAATGGACGGGAGGCAGACCTTCGAGGCGCTGAAGACGGTCCATCCGGGCGTGAAAATATTGATTTCTTCGGGATACAGCATTGACGGCGACGCGCGGGCGCTGTTGAAGAAAGGCGCCGCCGGATTCGTGCAAAAACCCTACAATTTCGCGGATTTGCTTAAGGCCATGCGCGAGGCACTGGACGCGTGAGCCGCGCCTGCGGCGGTCACTGGCGGATCATGATCAGAAGCATTTTGAACCGCTTTTCCGCCTGCAGCGCGTGGGGGATGCCCGCGGGCATGATGATGGCCTGTCCCGCGGCCACGGCGTGCTGCTCTCCCCCCACGGTGATGGCCGCTTCCCCGTCGAGTATGTGAACCATGGCGTCGAACGGCGCGGTGTGTTCGCTCAATCCCTGGCCCGCGTCGAACGCAAATACGGTCACCGTGCCGGTTTTCTGCTTCACGATCTCGCGGCTCACCGTGGACCCGTCCTGGTAGGATACGAGATCCGCGAGCGTTAGCGCCGTGCCCTTGAGATTGTCTGCCGTCATGAGAATCACCCTTTCTTTTTACGCGCTAAAAACAAACAACAACCGGAGGCCGCGGGTTCCGCGCCCGCGCGGTTTGCGATGAAGTTGCGGTTCAGGGAATCAGCCGCACGGCGTCCGCGTGAAGCCACCATTCGCGCCCGGCCGCGTCTTTAACGAACAGGCCGGTGTGCCCGGTTTCGAGGCGCACGCTCGCGCTCACGGTTCCGCGGATGCGCGCGCCGCCGTTCTCCTCGTATTCGAGCAGGCTTTCCACGGTGTCGCCGGGTTGCGGAAGTGTGTCCATGCCGTGAGGCCTCGCGCACGCGCTCTCAATAATGCGCGTCAAAGTGTTCGGTGACGCCGAAGGCGTCCTTGACCGCAATGGCCTCTCCCGCGGAGGTGGTGAGGGTTCCGTTGAAAAGGCCCATGGGCTGGCGGTAGTCGGTGCGGATCAGCACGGCGTTGGTGTCGTCGGTTTTCACGGCGAGAGGCGTGAAGTCGAGTTGCACGCGGCCTTCGAGGTCGCGGATCCGCCAGGGTTTCATCACGGCCGCGCGGTCGTATTCGAACCGCATGGGGCCGAGCAGGTCTGTGGCGTCCGGGGTGAGGATTGCGTTTTCGTTCCACGCATGCTGGTCCTTGACCAGGTTGTCCGTCATGTTGGCGGCCACGATGCGGCCGGCGGCGTCCACGAAGGCCAGGGACGCCCATTTCCAGTAAGTATGCCTCGGGTAAAAGGCCTTGTGTTCGTCCATGAACGCGGTGTCGCGCGCGGGGTCGAAAAGGATCTGTTCTCCATCCAGGGACAGGGTTCCGGACACGGTTCCGGCCTGTTTGGTGGAGTACATGAACCGGCCCGGGCGCACGGGCATGCACACGCTCACGGGGCGCGTGCCTCCGGGGTTCTGATGCACGGTCAGTTCGCCGCTCACGCGCGGCCCGCCGCCCTGCAAATCCAGGGCGATCCGGTGCGTTCCCTGCTCCAGCCGGTTTCGGATTTCAATGGAGTAGTTTTTCTGCTTGAACACGCAACGGCCGTCCCAGAGGTTGTCGGCCAGTTTCACGCCGCGGTCCAGGGTGAGGCGCTTGCGGGGCCACAGTTTGCTCGCGCCGCGGTCGAACACATACAGGAACGAACTCGCGCAGAAGCCCAGGTCAATGATGACCATGCCCAGAGCCAGGCGCGGGTGGGTGAAAAGATAGAACTGCCATTGCTTGAGGCGCAGGGCCTTGAGCGCCGGAGGCGCGGGCAGGCCGGGCCGCAGCTCGTAGCGCGCGTCCATGATGTTGGCGTTGCGCGGGGGCGCGGCGAACACCCCGAATTGGGGTTCGCCGTTCCGGACCAGAAATTCCGGCGCCGGAAGAATGGTTCGCGGATTGGTCATGGCGGGTGTGAGGCTCCTGTGGCGGCGCGTCAGAAATAGTTCATGGGGTTTACGGCCACATTGTTTTTGAACACGGAGAAATGCAGATGGTTGCCGGTGGAAACGCCGGTGCTGTCCGCGTACATGACGACCTGCCCCTTGCGCACGGTTACGCCCGAGGCCATGCCCGCGGGGAAGCCCTGGCCGTGGGCGTAGAGCGTGACCAAATCGCGGCTGTGGGCCACCATCACGGTTTTGCCGTATCCGCCCTTGCGGCCTACAAAGATCACCGTGCCCGAGGCCACCGAGCAAATGCTCTGTCCGTAGCCGGCGCCAAGGTCTATGCCCTTGTGCCATGAGGAAGCCCCCCGGGTCGGGCTGCGGCGCGGCCCCCAGTTCGAGGTTACGCGCCACGAGCCGTTGCACATGGGGTTGCCGAACGAACCGGAAAATGTGGGCGCCAGGTTCTTTGCTCCGCCCGATTTGCGCATGGCCTCGGCGATCATGCGGTCAATCTGCTTCTCGATGCGCGCGGTTTCCTGTTCCAGAATGCGTTCCTTGGCTTCGAGCGCGTCCTCGTCGGCCTCGATGGCCTTGAGCTGTTTGCGCTTTTCCTCCTGGATGGACTTGATCTGCGCGGCTTCAAGCTCCTGCATTTCGCGGTTGATGGCCACTTCCTGCTGCTTTTTGGCAACCGCCGTTTTCTTGATGTCCAGGGTGTCGCGCTTGTCGCGCAGCTCGGAGACCATATCCTTGTCGCGGCTGGCCAGAACGCGCAGATAGTGCATGCGGCTGATGAAGTCGGAGAAGTTACTGCTCTGGAGCAGGATTTCGAGATAGCTGACATCGCCGGCCTTGTAGTAGGCCACGAGGCGGATACGGTACCGGTCGCGATGGTCGCGGAAGTCCTCGCTGGCGATCTCGAGTTCGCTCGCCAGGCGCTCGTGCTGCGCCCTGATGGTGGCTTCCTCGCGCCGGATCTGGTTGAGCCGCGCGGTGGCCTGATCCACTTCCCGATCCACCTGGGCCACGATTTTCTGCATGTCGCCCTTGCGCATACGCAGTTTTTTCAACTCGCTCCGGATTTGAGACAACTGCGCGCGGTTGTTCTTTTTCTGGCGCTCCAGCTCTTTGACGGATTTTGAAATCGCCATCTGGGACACCGGGCCGGGCGCCCATAAAAGCATTATGCTGAATACGGTGAATACGGCGACCGCTGCGATGGATTGGCGGACCAGCTTTGACATGAATACGAACAGGTCCCGGAACGCGCTCCCGGACTGCATCTCCAGAAATTTAATAAATAAGATAATAACACAAAAAACCAAGTGTGTGAAATTTTCAAGAAAAAAAACGGGATTATGACCAACAAAAACCACTCAAAAAGAACGATTGCGCACAATGCAGTTTTTTTGAAACAGAGAAAACCACGCAGACAAACGCGGTTTTTCTGAAAATTCAAGGCAAAATGGATGGTTGCGCGGCCTGCTGCGCGGATTACACGGACGGCGAATCCGGTGGCGGGCCGTAATCGTTGTTCAACTGGTTGAGCCTGATGTTCTGCTGGCGCAGCACGGCGCGCACACATTCATCGAGTTCAGCCAGCTCGAAGGGTTTGCACAGATAGCGCTGGCCGCCGGAGATGTAGCCCGCGAGCTTGTCGCTCAAGCCGGTTTTGGCGGTCACGAAAATGATGGGGATGTCGGCTGTGTCGGCGTTGGATTTGATGTCGCGGCATACATCGTAACCGTTCTTGTTGGGCATCATCACATCGAGCAGCACTAGGTGGGGCCTGTATTTTCCCAACAGATCCAGGGCCTCCTCGCCGCCTTCGGCCTGAAGCACCTGAAAGCCTTCGCCTTCCAGGTAGGCGGCTATAAAGTCCCTGAAATCTTCCTGGTCGTCAATGACCAGGATGGTGATTCTGTCCGTGGCGCGGTTCATGACGGTCTCCATTGCTAAATCCCCCCTTTGCGGTGAAGCGCGGAAAAACTGCCGGGCGGGAAGCGCGGGTGCGTGGGCGGGGGAAAGCCCGGCAGTCGCGCGCCGGCTATGACAGGCGCCGGGGCGCCCTGTTCTCGGGCGCAAGCGGGATCACCAGCACATGCATGCCGCCGCTTTCGCCGATTTCCACAACGGTGTGGTCCAGTGACCGCGCCAGTTGCTCCAGCCTGTCGCCGGACTTGCTGCGCACGCTCAACAGCGGGCCGACATGGTCGCGTTCGCTTTTAATGATGCTGATTTCCGAATCCGGCCAGAAGGCCTTGATATCTTTCGAGATTTTCTCGATATGCTTGTCCATGGAACAGACCGCTCCTTTGACGGGATCGGGAGCGCCGCCGTATTTGTAGTGCGGCGCGCCGGTGAAACAGGGGGCCGGTTCCGATGCAGCGGGGCGTGGCGTCAAACCAAAAAAGCCTTCCGCGCCCTGTTGTGCGCAGAAGGCTTCGTCGCCTCGAGTCCGCCGTCGTCGGCGGGGATTATGCTTGCCGCCATTGGCAAATGCTGTGCGCCGCGGCGCGCGTCAGGCGCGCGTCACAGCAGATCCTGCATCATCACCAGAGTGCGCGCTATCTCGGCCATGGGTTTGTTCTGCTCCTGGCTCTTGCGTCGCAGCCAGGCGAACGCTTCCCGCTCGGTGAGCTTCTTTTTCTCCATGAGCAGCCCCTTGGCCTGTTCAATCACCTTGCGGTTGGCCAGGGTTTCCCGCATGTCGTCCAGCGTGGCCTTGAGCGTGACCATCTCCCGGAACCGGTCAATGGTGAGCACGATGGATGGAATCAGCTCTTTGAGCATCACGGGCTTCACCAGGTAAGTGATCACGCCGGATGTCTTGGCCCGCTCGATGTACTCCCCGTGCGTGTATCCGGAGAGCAACAGGATGGGCCGCGGCTCCTGGTCGTTGATCAGCTTGGCGAGCTCGATGCCGTCCAGGTCAGGCTCTTTGAGATCGATGTCCATGATCACCAGGGCGGGATCCAGGTCTCTCGTCATCGAGAGGGCGTCGTGGGCGTTGGTGGCGATGCCCACCACATCCATTCCCGAGTCCTCTATCTGCTTGCGAAGGATTTGCGCTTCGTCAACTGCGTCGTCAACGATAAGAATGCGCTTGCCTTCGAGGTCTTTGGGAATCCTGACCATGTCGTCCGGGCATGTGTTTCCGCTCAAGATGTGCGCACTCCAAAAGTTCAGTAATCGGCGCCATGTGAACCGTAAGAATCATTATATGTTGGGGGATAGGGCTGTCAAGACACGGATTTGCGCCGTGGCGGGGCGGAGCGTTCGTGAAACTTTTCACTTGCGCGCGGGCGGTTGTGCGCCTGCGCCGCGCGGCGTTATAATGAAGCCCGCGCCGGCCGTGCGCCCGCGCATGCCGCTCAAGGAGGCTTTGGCCCATGATCCGTTCCCTGGCGCAGGTCGGCGTCACCTGCAAGGATTTCGACAGGTCCCTGAATTTCTACTCCGGGCTGCTGGGACTGCCCATCCTGGCCGTGGAGGAGATCCCCCGCGATCAGATCAACGACCTGTACGGCCTGGAGCCGGACAGCGTCAAGGTGCGGCTGGCGCTGTTGCGGACCGGCAACGGCGCTTTTGTGGAGCTGTTCGAGTTCAAGCCCCTGGGCGGCGATCACCAGGCCGTGGTGTGGGAGCGGCCGGGCATCACGCATTTCTCGTTCAATGTCAAGAACCTGCCCGCGGTCAAAAAACGCCTCGAAGACGCGGGGGTGACATTCGTCACCCAGGTGCACACGAGCCTGGGTACGGATTTCGTGTTTCTGCGCGATCCGGACGGCAACCGGGTGGAGCTGCTGGACATGAAGGCGCTGTACTGGCCCGGCCAGTTGCTCGGCGGTCTGCTGGCGCGCATGAACATGAAAAAGAAGTATGCGGGAATGGTGGGGCGCTGGAGCGGCCGCACCTGACGCCGTCCTCTGCGTTCAGTCTGAAGCCAGGGTCTGCTCGTAAATGCGGAGCAGCCGGTGCGCGTTTTCTTTCAGAGAATAATTATTCATAACGAACTCCCGCGCGTTGCGGGCGATGCGGGCGCGCAGGTCCGGATCGTCAATCAGCGATTTGACGGCCGCGCGCCATTCCTCGGGATCTTCGGTGAGCGCGAGCAGGCCCGTGCGGCCGTGTTCCACGCAGGACCTGTATGGCGCGACCGCGGAATATACCCCGGCCGCGCCCGCCGCCGAATACTCCAGAAACTTAATGTTGCTTTTGCAGGAATTGAACAGGTTGTCCTTGAGCGGCGCCAGAACAATGTCGAATCCCGCGCCGCACAGCAGGCGCGCATACACATGATACGAAGCGGCGCCGGGAATGAAGCGTGAGCCGGGCGTTTCACGCAATTCCCGCGGCATATATCCCAGAAACACGAGCCGGATGCGGTCTTTATACTCGCGGGCCAGGCTTTGCAGGGCGGCCGCGGCCGCGCGGAACTCGTAGTCGTGCGTTTCCGTGCCCGCGTATCCGATTGTCACCGGCCCGCCGGTTCCGGCCGCGGGTTCGCGCGGCTCAAACAGTTCCGTGTCAATGTAATTCGGAAATACGCTCACGGTTTGCGACAGCCCAGTTTCGAGGATGTAGCTCTTGAGATTCTCATTCGTGACGATCACGCCGTGGGTTTCCTTGATGAACGCCTGCATGCGCTCGTTGTTGCGGCCCGGCTTGTGGAACATGTGCTCTTCGGGCAGTTCGAACAGGTTATCGTCAATTTCGAACAGAATCTTTTTGCCCGCGGCCTTGGCGCGGCGCATGAGGTTGCGGTATCGCGTGTCGCGCACGCGCTGGAACACAAGGATATGGGCGCGGTCCACGAGTTCTTGCGGAATCATGGCGCCGCGCTCCACGAAATGGCAGCGGACGGAAACGGAATTGCGGTTCAGCTCCGCGTTTGGGCTGATGATCCGGATCTGGGAACACGCGTTGGCTTCCGCGGTGATGAGGGTTGCGTTGATCCGCGGAGGGGCCTCGGACGCAGGCTCTGTTCCGGGCGCAGCCGCGCATTTTCGGCGGAAGAGGAAGTGCCGGTTGTCCTCGCCGTGCAGGGCGCGCATCAGCCCGGCCAGGTCCGCGGCCGCG